>NZ_JALQCX010000027.1:0-13983 GCF_023241665.1 Pseudomonas morbosilactucae
GCTGGGTGAAATCGAAGCGCGCCTGCTGGAGCAGGAAGCGGTACGCGAGACCGTGGTCCTGGCCCTGGAAGGGGTCGGAGGCCTGCAGTTGGTGGGTTATGTGGTGCCCAATGCGTTCAGCGCCGACGCCGATGTACAGGCAGCGCTGCGTGAAGATCTGAAAGCGAAGCTGAAAGAAAACCTGCCGGATTACATGGTACCGGCGCACCTGCTGTTCCTGGAAAACCTGCCGGTCACGCCGAACGGCAAGCTGGATCGCCGGGCCTTGCCGGCACCGGATGCCAGCCAGCAGCAACGGACTTACGTCGCTCCAGAGACCGAGCTTGAACAGGCCATTGCCCTGATCTGGCAGGAAGTTCTACAGACCGACCAGGTAGGTCTGAACAGCAATTTCTTCGAGCTGGGCGGTCACTCTTTACTCGCCACCCAGGTCGCCTCGCGCATTCGAAACACCTTGAAAATTGAAGCCCCCCTGAGCGCCTTATTTGAGCACCCTGAGCTAAAGGGCTATGCAGCCGCCCTCACGCACTTTCAAACCTCGAACATACCGCCCTTAGTGACGGTCGAGCGCGGCCAACCTCTGCCGCTGTCTTACGCACAAAGCCGCCAATGGTTCCTGTGGCAACTGGAGCCGCATAGCGCGGCTTACAACATTCCGGCGGCCTTGCGCCTCAAGGGAACACTCGACGTAGCGGCGCTCGAACACAGCTTTAACGCATTGATCGCTCGACACGAGACCTTGCGTACCCGCTTTGCACAGCACGGCGAACACGCTGTGCAGATCATCGAGGACACCCTGACTATCGAGCTTTGCGTCGAAGTCGTCCCTGCCAAGACACAGGCAGATGACGCCTATGTCCAGTCCTTTGTCGAAGCCGAGATAAGCCGTTCATTCAATCTGGAAACAGGCCCTCTACTGAATGTCCGATTACTGCAGTTGGGAGCAGAAGAGCATGTGCTGGTACTGACGTTGCACCACATCGTGTCCGATGGTTGGTCAACATCGATCCTGATCAGGGAATTGACCGCACTCTACGGCGCTTACTCGCGAGGTGAACCCAGCCGACTCGAGGCGTTGCCCATCCAGTACGCCGACTACGCCGTATGGCAACGGACGTGGATAGACTCCGGGGAACGGGAACGCCAGTTGGAGTACTGGAAATCGCAGCTGGGCAATGAGCATCCGGTGCTTGAGTTGCCGTTCGACTATCCACGCACGGCTTCGCGAACCTACCAGGGCGCTCGCCTGGACATGACGCTTGAGCCAAGGCTGGTACAGCAACTCAGGCAGCGCGCCCAAGCCCACGGCGTCACCTCCTTTATGCTGTTGCTGGCAAGCGTTCAGACTTTACTGCATCGCTACAGTAACCAGGACACCATCCGCCTAGGCGTTCCAATCGCCAACCGTAATCGCTATGAAACCGAAGGCTTGATTGGCTTCTTCGTCAACACCCAGGTGATGAGCGCGCACTTTGCCGAGCACCTGACCTTCAGTGAGTTGCTCAGCCAAGTACGCCAGACGGCCCTGCAAGCCCAACGCTACCAGGACCTGCCGTTCGACCAACTGGTGGAAGCCCTGCAGCCTGAACGCAGCATCAGTCACAATCCACTGTTCCAGGTCTTGTTCAACTACCAATACCTGGCCGATCAGGACCAGCATTGGCAAAGCCTGGAAGGCCTGACGATCGAAGGATTGCAAGGCAGCGCAAACTCGACCCAGTTCGACCTCAGCCTGTCACTGGCCGAGGATGCTCAAGGGCTATCGGCAACCTTTTCGTTTGCAACCGAACTGTTCGATGCCTCGACGATCGAGCGCATGGCCGGACACTGGCGCAATCTACTGGAGGCTGTCGCAGAACAACCCGACCAGCGCATCGATGAGATGCCAATGCTGGGCGCCAATGAACGCCAGCAGATCCTGCTCGACTGGAACGACAACACATCGGCATTCAACCAAACACAGTGCATCCATGAGCGAATCCAGGAGCAGGCACGCCTGAACCCCGAGAAGATCGCACTGATCTCGGGTGACGACACCTTGAGCTATCAACAACTCGACCAGCAGGCCAACCAGCTTGCCCATCGCTTGATCGAGCTGGGAGTCGGCATCGAAACCCGGGTGGCCATCGCGTTGCAACGCTCGGCAACGATGGTGGTGGCCATGCTTGCGGTCATCAAGGCCGGAGGTGCCTATGTACCCCTGGACCCCGACTACCCCTCGGAGCGCCTGGCGCACATGCTCGAAGACAGCCAGGCACGTATCGTGCTGACGCAAAGCGCCCTGGCCGATCTCTTGCCACCGGCACACAACGCACAGATATTGCTGCTCGATACCCTTGATACAGGGCTCAGCGGCTACCCGTGCGAACCTCCGCTGACGCAATGTGATGCAAACAATCTGGCCTATGTCATCTATACATCAGGCTCGACCGGCAAGCCCAAAGGCGTATCCATTACACACGCCAATGTCCAGGCCTTGATTCACTGGTCAGCCAAGGTCTATTCGAAGGATGACATTCAAGGCGTTCTGGCATCGACCTCAATCTGTTTCGATCTTTCAGTCTGGGAAATATTCGTGACCCTGGCGAACGGCGGCCACTTGATCATGGCCCGCAACGCCCTGGCACTAATGGATCTGCCGGCACGCAATCGCGTCAGGCTGATCAATACGGTGCCGTCAGCCATTGCGGCCCTGGCGCGCGAAAATGCCATCCCAGCGGGTGTGCGAATCATCAATCTGGCGGGTGAACCCCTCAAGCAGTCGCTGGTGGAAGCACTTTATCAACGTGACCACATTGAGCATGTCTACGACCTCTATGGTCCGTCCGAAGACACCACGTACTCCACCTGGACTCGCCGGCTGCCAGGGGGGCAAGGGAATATCGGGCGCCCCTTGCACAACACCTCCAGCTACTTGCTGGACAGCGCCTTGAACCCTGTTCCCATTCGACTGGCCGCCGAACTGTACCTGGCCGGTGCCGGAATAACCCGCGGCTACTTGAACCGTCCGAGCCTTACCGCCGAACGCTTCGTGCCCAATCCCTTCAGCCACAACGGGGAACGCCTCTACCGCACAGGCGACCTGATCCGCCATACGGCAGAGGGCACCCTGGAGTACATCGGCCGTATCGATCACCAGGTCAAGGTCAGGGGGTTCCGAATAGAGTTGGGCGAAATCGAGGCGCGCCTGCTGCAACAGGAAAATGTCCTAGAGGCTGCCGTGCTGGTCCGCGACCACGAAAACGGCCCTTACCTGGTCGCCTACGTTGTGCCAACCGCCTATTCGCCACAGCCCGAGGTCCAGCAGCAACAACGCCAGACCCTGATCAGCAAGCTGGGAGAGCATTTGCCGGACTATATGGTGCCCCAGCAACTGATGCTCATTGAGCACCTGCCCTTGACGCCCAATGGCAAGCTGGATCGAAAAGCACTACCGGCCGCCGAGGCCTTTTCGCAGCGCCTCTATGTCGCCCCCAGGACCGCTCAGGAACAACAGATCGCCAATATTTGGAAAGAAGTACTGCACGTGGAGAAGGTGGGCATCAGTGACAACTTCTTCGAGCTGGGCGGCAGCTCGATCACGGCCATGATCGTGGTATCGATGCTCAAAAACAGCTTGAAAATGGAGGTCACCCTGCATGACCTGATGCTCAAACAGAGCATCGAGAATCTAATCGCGCCAATGCCAAAGGATCAGGAAAAAGCCGCACTGATCGTCAATCTCAACCATACGATTTCCTCACGGCCTGCCCTTTTCTGCATTCACCCGGTCAGCGGATCATCCTATTGCTACTATCCGGCCGCCATGGCGCTCAAGGACATCGTCGCGGTCAAGGGGGTCATGCATCAAGACTTCATACGCGCCAACCCCACTGAACAGACATGGGAACAGATGATTGCCGACTACGCCCAGAACATCATCGAAGCCCAGCCCAGCGGGAGCTATCAGTTACTGGGCTGGTCACTGGGCGGGTCCATTGCCATGGACGTTGCCGCACTTCTGGAAGCCCAGGGCCGGCACGTCAGCTTCCTGGGTTTGCTGGACGCAACGACAGTAGACGGCTGTCGCGAAAATGCGCAGCGCCGCGAATCGCAGGAAAATCACGAGCCTGAAGATCGCCATCCACTGATCAAACTGGTCAATTTCTTTGCGGGCCTCTTTCCAGCGCATTCGTTGAGCGCACACCACTACCTTGAAGCTCGAATGGATCGATTGAAACCCATGCCCACTGAGCGAACCGACTTTATGGCCTGGGCCAGCCAAGTCACTCGCCTTGACCTGCTTCATGTTGAAAACATCATTGAAAATCTCGAGTCCGAAATCGAGAAAGGAAAAACCCTGCAGACATACAAAAAACTCAACACCCTGTCTGCAGCGTTCTCTCCCACCCCGACGCATGCGAAAGCCACCTGCTGGTGGCCAGCGCTAGAGAAGAGTCAGCCGGAAATACAACAACTGATTTCATTCCAGAAAGAACACAACCGCCAAGGCGAGATTGCAAACAGCTTCAACATCCCTACTGTCCATAACATCATGGCGTTCTCGCCTGATTTCATAACGACCTTGGTCAGCGAGCTCAAGCGGACCTAAATCGGTGAGCCTGCTCGATGGAGTATCAGCAACCACGATATTTCATCGAGTGGGGCAGTCCCCTATGGGCAATCCATGGCGGTCTGCCTGAGGCCAACTAAACACCCATGATTCCCTGCCTACCTCCGCCTGAAAGATATTCAGTCCTTGTATAAGCAAGCCGTTATCTGAACGCCGCTTAAACAAAACCAGAAAAAAGCAGTGCAAAAAAAATCCTGCGTGTGCAAGGCACCCGCAGGATTTTTAATTTACAAAAAGAGTTGTAAAGCAGCCGTTCGACTCAGTAGCTGCCTCTCAGCGTCAGGGTAAAGTTCTTGGGGTCACCATAGAAGTTCCCATAGTCTGAGTAGCCCACAGTAGAGTAGTACTTCTTATCGAACAGGTTGTTGGCATTCAAGGCAACGCTCCACTCTTTGTTCACCTGATACTCGGCAAATCCATTCCAGATGGCGTAGCCCGCCTGCTTGAACTCGGTAGGTGGATAACTGACATAGGTAGCACTTTGCGCCGTCACACCGCCACCCACTTTGAAGTCCGACAAGGCACCGGGCAACTGATAAGAACCAAAGACTTTGGCGAGATGCCGAGGGGTCAGCGTAATATAAGAAGTGCCACCAAGTTTGTTTTCATTGTGGTTATACGTGTAGCCAAACGTACCATTGAGTCGTTCCAGCAGTTCCCCACTGATTTCAAAATCCACGCCCTTGGAAACAATCTGGCCGTCATCTTTATAGCAGCAACCGTTGACCACAGGGCCTGTGGAGACGTCACGAACCGCCTCACCATCACGCTTCACATAGTAGAGGGCCGCGTAGGTATTGAATCGCCCCCCCATCAACTCCCCTTTGACACCCACCTCATGGTTGATACCGGTAATGGGCTTCAACGGAGCGTCGCCACTTTTACGATAATTGGCTTGAGACTTGTAGATTTCCGACACGCTAGCATATGCGGTCCAATCCGGGTTCAAGTCATAGGTCAGCCCCACGAACGGGGTAATGACGTCGTTGTCTTTGTAGGAGGTCACGTTGGTAGGACCGCCTGTTACAACCGTCGCATAGCTGGTGGTTGCATAGCGATACTTATAGTTGCTATAGCGACCACCCACGATAACGTGCAACGGCTCAGTCAACTGCAAGCGCCAGGAGGCGTACAACCCATTCTGTACAACGTCTGTATGGTCTTTCAGATACAGAGAAGCGTTTTCTTTATAAGACGGGAAATCATCCGGATCAAACGCAAAAATATTATCAATGGCATGCGCCACACCGTCGCGACTCAACGCCGTGGGTGCAGCAGACTTCTGCCAACTCCAGCCCAGCAGAAGGTCATTGCGATGATCGAATACGTCACCGCCGCCCTTGATATTCAAATCAAGGGAAATATCTCTTTTTTCCGCCTTTGCACCGAACCATCGCGAACTGACACCCGCACCCGTCGCAGGGTCTACTTCACCGGCAAAGTTGTAGTAGCTGCGATCACTGGTCGTTTGTGCATAGAGGGTATCCAACGTCGCCGACCAGGAATCATTCAGGGTGTGGTCCACCCTCAAGAAATAAGACTGGCCGATACGATTGAAATAGTCATTGGCACCCGCTAGGTAGGTATTACGCGGCAACTTCAGATCGTTACCGTTACTGTAGCGGGGCAGGCCATAAGACTGGTCGGAGGCGTTTACATGGTCATTCGTCATGCCGACAAGGAGCGTGGTGTCGTCGGTGAGATCCGCTTCCAGGACGCCATAGAACAGCTTGCGATCCGAATCACCCTTTTCATAGAAGTAGTCTTTGTCTTGATAAACAATGACCGAGCGTCCGCGCAGCTTTCCATCGAACCCAAGAGGCCCGCTCACATCCAGTTCGGTGCGATAGTTCTGCCAACTGCCAATAGAGTTAGTGATACTGAACTTGGGCTCGGCAGTCGGACGCTTGCGCACCAGATTGATGCCCCCCCCTGGCTCGCCATTACCGGAATACAACGCATCCGAACCACGCAAGACCTCAACGCGATCAAAGATTGCCATGTCCAAGTCTTTCCAGGCATAGGCGGATGACGTCACAGGAGCGCCACCATCAACCCTGAAACTGGTCACTTCAAAACCGCGAGACATATACCGTGACGCGTTCATGGAACCTTGATACATGGTGATCCCTGTCGTCTGGTTCATCACATCAGACAAGGTCGTCAAGCTCTGGTCTTCCATACGCTGGCGGGTCATCACACTGACCGTTTGCGGAGTCTCCTTGAGGGACATGGGCGACTTCCCCATGGTGGAAACGGGTGTGGTGTAGGAACCCGTTTCTTCTGTTGCCACGCTCATCAGCCCGGTAACACTCGTGGCGCCCAACTCCAACGCCGACGAATCCGCAGAGGGTGCAGAGAGGAAAACAACACCATTCTCGACGCGGTAGCTGATCCCTGTGCCGCTCAGGATGCGCTCCAACCCTGTGACGGACTCCATCTGACCGGATACCGCCCCTGCACGCTTTCCTTCAACCAGCGTTGGCTCATAAAGCACCTGCATACCCGACTGCAGGCCAAATTCACGCAGGGCGCTGGCCAACGACTGGGACGGAATATTCAACTTGACCGCTTCAGCATAAGCCAACGGCGCCATCCCCAACGCCCCCAGCAGCACCAGCGGTGACGAAAAACTCAGGCTGCGCTGAGACATTTTTGACAACAGTGAGCGCATCCGCCCATTGACAGCCGACATAGTTATCCCCGTTCTAGCAAATGATTATTATTTGGATCTAATTGTTCATTCTCATAAGACGCATCCAGCCTGAAAACCGGAAAAAAATCTTGCGGTTAGCAGGCCTGGATACGGGTGACGTGATTTCGCGAAGGAAAACCGTCAGGCAGGGTTATTGCTTTGCTGGCGCGCCTTTTCCGTCAGTCGGGCTTTTTCCTCGGGACTCATGGCGTCGAGCTTCAGGCGTAATTGAGCGATTTTCTCCAACTGGCCCGGCACTGTGTCCTGGCTGAGCAGGGCCTGGCTCAGGGCGGCAACACTGGGATTATCAAAAACGATGGCGGGCTGGACTTCGCGCTGCAACAGCTTGCGAATACCCGCTACCAGCTTGATCACCAAAAGTGAATGGCCACCCGCCGCGAAGAAGTCTTGATTGACACTCAGGCGCTCCTGCCCCAGTAGCTTGGCCATGCGCCCGGCAAGCAGTTCCTCCAGCGCAGTGCGCGGTGCGAGATATTCACACGCCGACTCACGCTGAATCGACGCCACCAGCGCCTGACGATCGATTTTGCCATTGGCCAGTCGCGGCAGGCTGGAAAGGAACTGGATATGCCCCGGCACCATGACGGCCGGTAGCCGCTGTTGCAGACCAGCCCCCAGTATTGACACCAACTCAGAGCCGGCCTGCTCCCGCGGCACGACGAAAGCGATCAGTTGCAGTTCACTGCCCTGCTCCCCCACAGGCTCGGCCAGCACCAGGGCCTCGGTGACTTGGATCATCGAGCGCAGCTGCTCCTCGATCTCGCTCAGCTCAATCCGATAGCCACGGATCTTCACTTGCTGGTCGCGACGGCCAGCCAGTTGGATACCCCCCTCAGGACGATAACGCGCCAGGTCACCCGTGCGATAAAGTCGTTCACCGGCCACGAATGGATCACTGATAAATGCCGACTCGGTGGTTTTTTGCCCATTGAGATAGCCCCGGCAGAGCTGGCGACCGCCTACATAGAGCTCACCCAACTGCCCCGTAGCCACCAACTCCAGTTGCTCGTCGAGGACGTAAATTCGGTTGCCCGCCAGTACCTGGCTAAGCGGAATGCCACCCCCCACCTCGACCATCGGATGCACCATCACCCCAACCGTGGTTTCAGTGGGGCCGTAATGGTTAAACACACGGCCATCCGGGCGCAGTGCACGAATACGCAAAAGATGCTCAGCCGTCGCCGCCTCGCCCCCCAGCACCACGGTGGCGGGCACCTGGGCTTGGGGATGTTCGAGAAGCGCGGCCAGATGCGAAGGCACGATCTTCAGAAAATCGATGGCCTGCTCTTGAATAAAACGGGCGAACGCCTGGGGATCCTGGAAAGTGGCGTCATCGGCGATGTGCAAGGCAGCACCTGCCGACAGCGCGCCGAACAGGGCCGTGTGCCCCAAGTCAGCCGCCACTGTAGAACCGAAGGCAAAGTGCTTGCAGGTATCGAAGCCCAGCGCCTGCCCGGCGGCAGCGACATAGTTGGACAATTGCCCATGCTCGATCACCACGCCTTTGGGGGTGCCCGTCGTGCCCGAGGTAAACAGCACATAGGCGGTATCAGTGGCCAGTGGTTGCGCGGCGACAGCGCTGCTGCTCCAGCTCAAGGCCTGGGCCAAGGGCTCGATGCTGATATCATGAGCCGCCAGGCCATCGAAGGCTGCAGCATGCCCCAAGACCAAGGCAGCCTTGGCCTCCTGCACGATCAGCGCCTGTCGGGCCGCCGGCCACTGTGGGTCGAGGGCCAGATAACCGGCTCCGGCGTACCAGGTACCCAGCATCGCCACCACCCACTCGCTGGAGCGAGGCAGCGCCAGGGCCACGATGTCTCCTTCGGCAATACCCTTGGTTTGAAGATAACCGGCGACTCGCAGGGCCTGCTCGTGCAACTGCCCGTAGCTCAAAATCTGCTGTTCACTGACCAACGCACTGGCCTCGGGCGTACGTTGCGCCCATGCGCCAATCACTTGAGCCAAGGAAGCGTGCTCAAGCTGCAAGTCGGCGCCGGCCCCCAGTGCCAGAAGGCGGCTGTGCTCGGTACGACCCAATAGGCTCAGTTCGGCAGAAGGCCGATCAACACCCTCCAACAGACCATCGAGCAGCACCCCGTATTGCTCCAGCAAACCCTCTACAGCCGCAGCAGAGTAGCCGGTTGCCGCATAGCTGGCCGTCAGCTTCAACGTCTGCTGCTCCTCTCCCACCTCGACCTGCAGATGCAGATCTCCCTGGCGCGCAGGTGCATAACGCGCCTGAGACAACCATGCGCCTTCAAGCATCCGAGGCTTCGGCAACGCCCGTCGGCTGCTGAAGGTATAGGCGTTCAGCGCCATCTGGGTGCTGACTTCCGACACCCAATACTCTTGCCAGGTCCGATGCTCGTCCAGGGTCACTGCCAGACGTCCAGCCCATTCGGCAAAGCTCTCCTGTGGAGCGATAGTGACGCTCAACGGCAGTAGCTTTTCAAAGACCCCCGCCGTCCCTTGGAAGTACTCGTAGTCCTCCCTGGCATCGTGCCGCCAGCCCGCAAGGAACGCTTCGCGACCACTGACCTTGGCCAGCAGCAGCCACCAGGCGGCCTGCAGTATCACCTCTGCGGGCTGCGCCAAGCGTGCACTCAATGACTTGAGCGAGGCCACGGCCATGTGTTTTTCAATCACCTGTATGGCCTCCCCCAGCGGCGCCGAACGGTAAGCCGGATAAGGTGGCAGCAGGTCGCTGGCCGCGTGATTCAGATGCGCCTGCCAGTACGCCTTGGCAGTCGTCGCATCCTCATCCTGGACAACCTCAGCCCGCCATTCCAAGTACTGGGCAAACTGGGCTGGCTCCTCCTCGTCAACCGCATCGGTGGCGTAGGCCTCGATCAGCAGCGCTTGCACAATCGGCAAGCTGGCAGCATCGCTGATGCTGCTGGCAATGCCGAGAAACAGGCTCCACTGCCCAGGCTCTCGACGATAGGCCGCAGCCCGCAACAAGGGCGTGTTGTCACTCTGGAAGGGCTGAGCCAACCAATCGCCAAGCAGGGAACCCAGCTCGGTAGCCTCCCCTACTGCCAGCTCCACGCTTTGGAACCCGGACTCGACAAACTGGCGCAGGCCACGATAGCCCGGGGCTGCTCCAAGGCGGCTGCCAAGCGCCTGCTGGCCGTGCAGCAAGCGATCAAGCGCCCGCTGCAGGCGCTGCGGCTCCAGTTCACCCTTAATATCGAACACCAGCGTGTGGGCGGCATCGGCCCAGGTGGCCGATGCCGGCAACTGCTGCAGTATCGACGACTGCTCCTGGCTGAGTGCCAGCCCCCGATCAGTGCTGTCCAGATGTGCAGTGGTCATGCGTCAGCTTCCTCTTTGTTCTTGCATTCAAAGGTGCCCAAGTCAGGCCGTTTGCCCTCAAGCAGGTCCACGCGCTCGAACATATCGCCCATGGCAACAACGATCTTGCGCGGCCCTTCAAAGGGGTCACGGGCGTGGGCCACCAGCATGTTGTCCAGTAGGATCACATCACCCTTCTGCCAGTCGAAACGCACGGCACACGCCTCGTAGAGGTCACCGATCAACTGCATGGCTTCATCAGGGATCGGACTGCCGTCACCGAAATAGACATGACGCGGCATACGCTCGGCCCCAAACAGCGCGAGCATGTCCTCGCGTACGTCCGGCTCCAGCCAGTAGGTATGGTGCAGTTGCACCTGATTGAAGAACGAGCGCTCGCCCGTAACCGGATGGGTGATGATGGCCGGACACCAGGTGCGGGTCTGCAATTCATCATTGGGCAGCCACTGCCATTCGATGCCGTTGCTGCGGCAACGCTCTTCCACCACCGAACGGTCTTCGGTCTTGAAAAAGTGCTGCCATGGCACATCGAGCTTGCCGGCAAAGGTCCGTACGTACAGCAGGCCTTTATGCTCGAGTTCCTCACGCAGGGCCTCGGGAAGCTGCTTGAGCATCTGCCGACAATCGACCACCGGTGTCGCCCCACCAATCGGCGAGGGTTGCTCGCAATAGAACATTTGCTTGCGTGGCCAACGGTCCTGATGGGAGCTCTCGTTATGGAAAAGAATCATCTTCTTTTCCGGATATGGCGTGGAGCGGTAGGTGTTCTTGCCACCTTCCTTCTTCGGCAAGTCGCCGTATTGACCATACAGCCCGGGCTGTACCGCTTCAGCAAAAGCCTCGAAATCCTGGATGCCGCCCAAGGAAAACCCGCGGAACAGAATACCGGCGTGCTCCCCCAGCTTCTGCTCAACCAGAGGCCGGTTGGCCTTGATCCACTCGATGATGTCCAGGCTGGCATCCACCGGTTCCATCAGCAGCGGGAAGGTTTGGTTCTTGACCAGCAGCGACTCGCGAATCGGTGCGGTGCCGACTTTCTTGACCTGACTCGGAGCCTTCTTCAAAAACTGGCCGAGCTTGTCGGCCTTCTTACTGGCAGGCGCGGCGACTGGCGTCGCGGCAGCGAGTGATGCAGGCATGGTGATCTCTCCCAGTGTCATATCCTGATCCGCTGAAATTTGCTCGAGGATTCCTATCCAGGCGCTCACGAAACGATCGATGCTTTCTTGTTTGAACAATTCAGTGGCGTACTGCCAGGTGCCATGCAGTTGTCCACTCTCTTCAGTAACGAACAAGGCCATGTCAAATTTTGAATGTTGCTGGGTCACGGGGATCGGTTCGATCCGAATACCCGACAACACATCATTGCGCTGCGGCAGGTTATTCATCACGAACAGCACCTGGACCAACGGATTCATACCCATATGACGCGGCACTGCACTGCTCTCGACAATCATGTCGAACGGCAGGTCCTGATGTTCAAAAGCACTCAGGGTGCTTTCCTTGGCCTGGGCCAGACGTGAAGAGAAGGTTGCCTGGGCATCGAAGCGCGAACGCAGGGGCAGCACGTTGACAAAGAAACCGATCAGGCCCTCCAGCTCCGGTTGATGACGACCCGCGAGATCGGCACCCACCAGTACATCGTCGCTGCCCGTGAGGCGATGCAGCAGGATCTGGAAGCTGGTCAGCAAGGTGGTGTAAGGCGTCACACCAGCCTTGCGAGACAGATCGAGCAAACGCTCACTCAGCTCAAGCGACAGCTGAAAGTTGACATTGGCCCCTTCCTGGCTAGGACGTGCCGGACGGGCATGATCGGTAACCAGCGACAATTGCCCGCTGTAGCCTGACAACGCCTGCTTCCAGTAAGCGCCCTGCTGTTTGAGGATGCCCTGGTCCTCCAGCGACTGTTGCCACAGGGCGTAGTCGCTGTATTGGATCGGCAATGGCGCCAGATCGAACGTTTGAGCATTTTTCAGATGGCCGTAGCGCTCGACCAGCTCATTGACCAGCACCCCCATCGACCAGCCATCGGAGATGATGTGGTGCATGGAAAACAGCAACACATGTTCGTTGGGCGATAGACGCAGGATCCGCACACGCCACAGCGGCGCGGACTCCATATCGATGGGCAAACTGGCATTCGCCAAGGCCGCATCGACGACCTCGGCCTCCTGTTGAGCGCGCGGCAGATCACTGATATCAAGCAGCGGCAGATCAATATCGATGTGCGCCTCGATCACTGCAACCGGGTCCCCCTCGTCGTCCTGCTGGTACGAGGTACGCAAGATTTCATGGCGCTCGACGACACGTTGCAAACTGCTCTGCAGCAGGTCCACCGAGAGTGCGCCGTGCATGCGCAACGCCAATGGCATGCCATAAGCAGCAGTGCCCGCAGACAACTGCTCGACAATCCACAAGCGGCGTTGCGCTAGAGACAATGGCGCCTGGCCGCTATGCCCGCGAGCGACAAGCGGCGGATACGCCAGCGCTTGCTGTCGATCTGTTGATTGAGCCAAGTGCTGAGTCAGTTCGCCAAGGATCGGGTAGCTGAACAGATCACGCAGACTCGGTGCGACGATCAACTCCAGGCGGCATTTAGCAACCACCTGGGTGGCCAGCAAGGAATGCCCACCGAGTTCGAAGAAGTTATCGCTCAGACCCACTTGCTCGATGCCCAGCACTTCCTGCCAAATCGCGGCCATGCCCTGTTCAAGAGCGGTCTGCGGGGCAATATATTGCTGCTGCAATTGCCCGGCATCCGGCGCCGGCAAGGCCTTGCGGTCCAGCTTGCCGTTGGTGGTCAGCGGCAATTGCTCAAGGAACAGCACATGGGCCGGCACCATGTAGTCCGGCAAGTTGTCCTTGAGCTGGGCCTTGAGAGCGTCGCGCTGTTCGGCTTGTACCTGCTGATCGGCGCTGAACCGCGTCGGCACGATATAGGCCACCAACTGCTGGCTGCCCAAATTCTCTTGGGCCAGCACCACCGCCTCACGCACACCTTCCTGCTCCAGCAGGCGTGCTTCGATCTCCCCCAGTTCGATCCGGAAACCGCGGATTTTCACCTGATGGTCGATACGCCCGATGTACTCGATCACACCGTCGGCGCGATAACGCGCAAGGTCGCCAGTGCGGTACAGGCGACCGCCGTCACCGCCAAATGGATCAGGGATAAAGCGCGTGGCGCTCAGGTCGCCCCGGTTCAGGTAACCCCGGGCCAGGCCCGCACGGCCGACGTACAGTTCGCCGGTGCAGCCACGCGCCACCGGGTTCAGGTCAGCATCCAGCAGGTACCAGGACAGGTCCGGGATCGGCTCGCCAATCGGGCTTGCAGCGACCTGAT
>NZ_JALQCX010000028.1:0-221228 GCF_023241665.1 Pseudomonas morbosilactucae
AGGCCCGCGCCCTGGCCGAGGCCGACCGCGCGGCCTCGGTGCGCGGGCTGCTGGCTGAGTGGGCCGCCGAGCCTGCGGCCGAGCAGGGGCCGGTCCAGTACAGCGGTGCGGTGATTGACTGGGCGGTGCCCATGACGCCGGAACGGGTCGAGGTGCTCGACCAACTGTGGGCGGATCTCAATGAACCGATTGAGCAATACAACCAGCACAAGATTGAGTCCAACGCGACGTCGGCGCAGGGTAAATCCGCTGACGAGCTGGACCTGTGGCCCGTTTACAGCGCCGAGGCGCTGAGCCAGCTCAAGGCGTTCCTCGCCTCGTCGCAGGCGGTGCCGCCAGCCGGGCGTTCACTACCGGACCCGAGCGAGTATTTCTCCCGTTCGGCGCTGGAGGCGTTCGCTGACAGTGACGACTTGAGCGCAGCGATGGCGTTCAAGGTCCTGGATTTCTGCCACTTCCTGAGCAACGACGAAGGTCGCCTGAAGAACATCGCCTGCTCGACCTTTGACCGGGTGCATGAGCAGGACCCGTCTCTGAGCCTGATGGCCCTGGCCCAGAGGCTCGAAGACAGTGGCCGCAGCGGTGACGTCCTGTTGCTTGAGTGCTTTAACGGTGCCCTGGCCCAGGCGTGGGACGCCGAGGCCGTGGCGCCGTATTTTGCCTTGCACGTGGCTTGGCTGGAGCAGGCGCTGATTGACCTTGAGGTGTATTCCACCGACTCGCTGTACCGCGGCATCGTCAAGATGACGCCGCCCCCGCCGCAGTTGGTCAGCCGCCTGTTCGAGATCGCCCTGGGCTCCAACCAGGGAGAGCGGGTCCAGGCCCAGCGTGCCCTGGAGCGGCTGCCGGGCAAAGAGGCGCACCTGATTGCCGCCCTGGGCTCGGGCAAGTCCGAGGTCAAGCTGTTGGCCACCAAATGGCTCGGCAACCTGGGCCACAAACCGGCCATCCCAGCCCTGGAGCAGGCGCTGAAGAAGGACAAGAACGATGGCGTGCGCACCGCCATGATCGAAGCCCTGGAACAGCTCGGCCAGCCAGTGGAGCAGTACCTGGACCGCCAGCAATGGGTTACGGACGCCAGCAAGGCCATGGCCAAGGGCGCGCCCAAGGACCTGGCCTGGTTCCCTTGGGACGCCTTGCCCGAGCTGCGTTGGGCCGATACCCAGGAGCCGGTTCCGGCCCTGGCGGCCCAGGGCCTGCTGGCCCAGGCGGTGAAGCTCAAATCGGCGCAGCCGGGGGCCTTGTTGCGGCGTTTCTGCGGGATGTTTGAACCACGGAGTCGCGAGCGTTTCGGCCAGTTTGTACTGGACGCCTGGCTTGCTGAAGACACCCGGCCGATCCCCCTGGAAGAAGCCCAGCAGTTGGCCGAACGCCATGCTTCGAACACCTTGTTTTTCATCCAGCGCTACCCCGACGACTACAAAGACAGCCCGCACCTGGGTAAGAGCCTGGAGGCGCTGACCGCGAGTTTCCTGCCGCGCTTCATGCGCCAGCCGCAAGGCTCGGCGGCCGCCAGCAAAGGCTTGCTGGCCGTGGTCGCAACCTGTGCCGGTGCAGAGGCGGCAGCCCCGGCCGGGCGCTACCTCAAGGAGTTCTATGGCACTCGTGCCTCCCAGGGCAAGGCGCTGATCGCCATGCTGGCCTGGGTCGAGCACCCGTCCTCGACCCAGCTATTGCTGTCCATTGCCAGTCGCTTTCGCACCGCAGGCTTTCAGGAAGAAGCCATCCTGCAGGCCCGGGCCTTGGCTGAACGCAAAAACTGGACCCTGGCGGAACTGGCTGACCGCACCTTGCCGTCGGCCGGTTTCGACGAGAACGGGCTGCTGGAGCTGAGTTACGGCGAGCGAGTGTTCAGCGCCCGTTTGCTGGCCGACTTCAAGATCGAGTTGTACAACCCCGATGGCAAAAAAATTGCCGCCTTGCCCGACCCGCGTCAGGACGACGATGTCGACGAAGCCAAGGAAGCGAAGAAGCAATTCGCCAACGCCAAGAAGTCCCTGACCAGCCTCGTCAAGCAGCAGACCGAGCGCCTTTACGAAGCCCTGTGCACGGGGCGCGAATGGCCTTATGCCGACTGGCAGCGGTACCTCAACCAGCACCCGATCATGCGCCGGTTGTTGCAGCGCCTGGTCTGGGTGCAGGTCGAGGATGAGCAGGTGCTGGCCAGCTTCCGCCCGCTGGACGATGGCAGCCTGACCGATGTCGAGGACAACCCGCTGACCCTAGCCGACGAGGCCCGGGTGCGCCTGGCCCACGATTCGCTGTTGAGCGCCGAGGCTCTGGCCCAGTGGCAGCAGCACCTGGTGGACTATGAAGTGGCGCCGCTGTTCCAGCAGTTGGGCAAGGGCGTCTATCAATTGCCCGAAGGCCAGGGCGACGCCCATTCCATCGAGGACTTCAAGGGCCATCTGCTGGAAACCTTCGCCCTGCGCAGCCGCGCCCTGAAGCTCGGTTACACCCGGGGCGCGACCGAGGATGCCGGCTGGTTCTACACCTATGAAAAGTTCTTTGTCAGCCTCGGGCTGTCGGCCGACATCCGCTTTACTGGCAACCCGCTGCCCGAGAGCAATCGCACCGTGGCCCTGGTGGACCTGACCTTCTACAGCGAGGGTTACAGCCTGCCGCTGGCCGAGGTACCGACCATCCTGCTGTCCGAGTGCTACAACGACCTGCGCTTGATCGCCGCCCAGGGCACAGGTTTCGACCCCGACTGGGAAAAGAAAAGTGGATATTGATGCCGTAGAGGAATCGCGCCCATGACCCCAGCGTCCGCCTCCCTGCTCAAGGCCCCGGCCGAGCAGGCCCACGCTGCCGAGCTGGCGCGCCTGCAACAGCACGACCGCGGGCCACGCCCCCAGGGTTGGCGCCTGTCACCCCGGGCGGTGCGCAGCTTCATCCTCGGTGACGGGGCGCTGCAGGTGCGGCGTAAGTTCTACGGCGACGACGCGCTGATCGACCGCTGCATTGTGACCCTGATGAGCAACCGCGGGCTGATGCTGGTGGGCGAGCCGGGCACCGCCAAGTCGATGCTCTCCGAGCTGCTGGCGGCGGCCATTTGCGGGCAGTCCTTGTGCACCGTGCAGGGCACCGCCGGGACCACTGAAGAACAGATTCGCTACTCCTGGAACTACGCCTTGCTGCTGGCCGAAGGCCCGACCCCGCGAGCCCTGGTGCGTGGCCCGATGTACGAGGCCATGGGCAGTGGCAGCCTGTGTCGGATCGAGGAAATCACCCGCATGCAGCCCGAGATCCAGGACAGCCTGATTAGCCTGCTCTCGGACAAGGTGCTGCACGTGCCGGAACTCAAGGGCGAAGAGGCCACGGTGTTTGCCGCCCCGGGGTTCAATGTCCTGGCCACCGCCAACCTGCGAGACCGAGGGGTGCATGAGATGTCCAGCGCCCTCAAGCGCCGCTTCAACTTCGAAACGGTGCGCCCCATCAGCGACCGGCGCCTGGAAAGCCAACTGGTGCGCGAGCAGACCGAAGCCCTGTTGCAGCAGGCCCAAGTCAAGGTCGACTTCAGCCCCGACGTACTTGAACTGTTGGTGACCGCCTTCAACGACCTGCGCCACGGCGCCACCGCCGAAGGCACGGTGCTGGAGAAACCGACGGCAGTGATGTCGGCCGCCGAGGCGGTGGCGGTGGGGTATGCCGCGAGCCTGGATGCCCATTACTTTGGCAACGGCGTAGTCGGCGGCGAGCATATTGCCCGGCAATTGATCGGCACCGTGCTCAAGGACAACCCCGAAGACGGCGGCAAGCTGCGCCACTACTTCGACGTGGTGGTGCGCCAGCGTGCCCAGCGTCAGCCGCAATGGCAGCGGGTGCTTGAGGCGCGGCGTGAGCTGGATCGCTGACACGGCTCTGGCCGGCACCGAGCTAGACAGTGCCAGCCTGCGCGCCCTGGGCCAGAGCCTGGTCAGTGATGAGCTGATTGTGTTCGCCGTGCGCCACCACAGCCCCGGCTGTGCCTGGCAATTGCAGCAGTTGTTCGCCAGCCACCCGCCGAGCGTGGTGCTGGTGGAAGGGCCGCAATCCTTCAGCCCGTTGCTGCCGTTGCTGGTGCACCCCGAGGCGCAGATGCCCCTGGCGATCTACACCTACGCCGTGGGCGGCGCAACGGCCGATTCGCGGCGGGCGGCCTATTACCCGTTCTGTGATTATTCGCCGGAGTTGGTGGCGCTGCGCGCTGCCGCCGCACAAGGCATTCCGGCGCGCTTTATCGACCTCGATTTCGCCGAACAATGTGCCCTGGAGGCGACGCCGGCCGAGGCCGAGCCCGGCCAGGACTCGCTGCTCGACGAAGGCCATTACCGCCGCAGCGAACACTTGCAGCGTCTGGCCAGCCAACTGGGCTGTCGCGACCATGAAGAACTCTGGGAACACCTGTTCGAAGTACCGGCCACCCGTGGCGACTGGCCCGAACACCTGACCCGGGTCGCGGCTTACTGCCAACTGGCGCGCCTGGATTGCCGCCCCGACGAGCTGCACGCCGACGGCACCCTGGCCCGGGAAGCGGAGATGGCCTGGCATATCCAGCAGGCCCTGGCCGCCCGACGCCCGGGGGACGGGCCGGTGCTGGCCGTGGTGGGTGGCTTGCACGCAGTGGCGATGCCGGGCTTGCTGGCTGCCGCTGTCGAGCGCCCGTACATCCGCCGCGAAGGGCTGACCGATGAAGCCAGTGCGTTGATCCGCTACAGCTTCGACCGCCTGGAGCGCCTCAATGGTTATGCCGCAGGCATGACCGCGCCGGCCTGGCACCAGCGGCTGTGGCAGGCCCAGCTCAAGCACTCATCGCGCAGCGCCCAGGCGCCGGCCAGGCCACGGCAAGAGGCGGCCCTGGAACTGTTGTTCGAGGTTGTGGAAAAACTCCGGGAGAAGGGCTTGGCGCTGCCGCTGCCGACCCTCACGGCGGCCTATGAACAGATGTTACGCCTGGCCACCTTGCGTGACCGCGATGCGCCGATCCGGGTGGACGTCGAGGACGCCATCCTCAGTTGCTTTATCCAGGGCGATGCCGACGCCGACGGGGCCTGGGTACGCCAGGCGGCCACGGCCTGCTTCACCGGCCAGGCGTTGGGCCGGGTGCCGCCCGGGGCCGGCACGCCGCTCCTGGTCAAGGATGTGGAGTACCGCGCACGTCGCCAGCGTTTGAAACTCCACGATTCGCAGCCGCGGCGGGTGGTGCTGGACCTGTACCGGCGCGCCGATCATCGGCGCACCAGCCAGTTGCTGCATGGCCTGCAGTTGCTGGGCATTCCGTTCGCCTGGCGTACCGGCGGCCCGGACTTTGTCAGCGGCCAGGGGCTGCACCTGCTTCAGGAACACTGGCAGTACGCCTGGTCAGCCGGCACCGAAGGTGCATTGGTGGAGGCGTCGATCTACGGCGTGAACCTGCCGCAAGCAGTGGCCACTCGTTTTGCCATGCGCTTGGAGCAGCAGGCTGCGGCGGACGTGGCCGACGCCCGAGGCGCTGCGGCCTTGCTGGTGCAGGCCTGTGTGCTGGGGCTGCATGAGCAGGTGGCGGTCCCCTTGCAGCGCCTGGGCCAGGCCATCGGCGCGGACCCGGTGTTTGCCTCGCTGGTGGCGGCCAGCACCAGCCTCGCGTTGCTGCTGGAGTCCCGCGAGCCGCTGCAGGCGGCGCATCTGCCGGGCTTGGCGGATTTGCTGCGCAGCGCCTATCAGCGCGCCACGTACCTGGGCGCCCTGGGCGTGGGCGAGGCGGATGCCTTGGGCCATATCGGCTGCCTGGTGCAATTGCGCGAGCTGCTGGCCGGGACCACCGGGGCGGAACTGGATGCGCAGTTGTACTGGGCCATGGTCAGCCAGTTGCACCAGCAGCCCAACCGGTTGCTGCGCGGGGCCTGTGCCGGCTTGCTGTACCTGGCCGGGCACCTGGACGAAACCCGGTTGGCCAGTGAGTTGGCCGGGCACCTGCACGGCCAGCGGCAACCCAAGGAGGCGGTGGCCTACCTGCGCGGGCTGTTGTCCACCGCCCGCGAAAGCGCCTGGCAGATTCCCAGCCTGCTGGAGGTGCTGGACCGCTTGCTCAATCAGTGGGGCGAGGCGCAGTTTGTCGCCTGCCTGCCGGAACTGCGCCTGGCCTTTGCCGAAATGACCCCCCGTGAAACCGACCGTATCGCCCGACAGGTCGCGAGCCTGCACGGTGCCGAGGACCTGGGGCGGCTGCGCCACGGGGCGCTGCAGGCCGAGCAGGTCCAGGCCAACCTGCGCCTGTCGCAAAGCCTGGCCCTGGTGCTGCAGGCAGACGGTCTCGACGCCTGGGTGACGCCATGACACCCCTGGAACGCTGGCGCCTGGTGCTGGGCCAATACGCCGACAAACCCCTGCGCGATGCGGCCGGCGGGGCGGGCCTGGAAGGCCGGGCGGCGCGCATGGACGTGGCCCTGGAATACCTTTACGGCCGCGAATACCAGGGCCGGGGCCTGCGTGAAGAGACCCGAGCTGGTTCCCTCGACCCCACACAATTGACCCTGGTGACCTGGCTTGGCGAGGTACGCGAGCTGTTCCCCGTGGACACCGTGGAGGTGATTGAGCAGCACGCCCTGGACCGTTACGGCCTGACCGAACTGGTCACCGACCCCCAGGCCCTGGAGCGCCTGGAACCCAACCAGCAGCTGCTGCGCACCTTGCTTGCCTTGCGCGGGCACTTGCAGGGCGATTTGCTGCAGTTGGTGCGACGGATCATTCGCCAAGTGGTGGAAGAAATTCGCCAGCAACTGGAGCCGCAGGTGCGTCAGGTGCTGTCCGGGCGCCTCAACCGTCAGCGCCATTCGCCCATGGCGGTTGCCCGCAACTTCGATGCCCTGGGCACCGTGCGGCGCAACCTCAAGCATTACGACGTCGAGCGTCAGCGGCTGGTGGTGGAGAAACTGTACTTTTTCCAGCGCAACAGCCGGCGTTTGCCCTGGGACATCATCCTCTGCGTGGACCAGAGCGCGAGCATGGCCGACTCGGTGATCCACAGTGCCGTGATGGCTGGCATCCTCGCCGGGCTGCCGGCACTGCGGGTCAAGATCGTGGTGTTCGACACCCAGGTGGTGGACCTCAGCCAGTACGTCGATGACCCGGTGGAAACCCTGATGCGCGTGCAACTGGGCGGCGGCACTGACATCGGCAAGGCCCTGCGCTATTGCAGCCAGTTGCTGGAAAACCCCCAGCGCACGGTGCTGGTGCTGGTCAGTGACTTCTATGAAGGGGCCTCGCCCAACGAGTTGCTGCGCACCGTCAAGCAACTGGCCGAAGCCCGGGTCACCCTGCTGGGGCTGGCGGCCCTGGACGATCAAGCCAACCCCGATTACGACCGCCAGATGGCCACCCGCCTTGCGGCCTGCGGCATGCAGGTCGCCGCCCTGAGCCCCCGGCGCTTGGCCCACTGGTTGCTCAAGGTGATTTCATGAGCCTTCGCCCGGCGCTGCTGGCGCAACTCCTGAGCTTTGACGACGAAGCCTTTGTCGCCCTGGCCAATCGCGGCCTGCTGCGCCGTGCCTACAAGGACCTGGAAAGCAGCCCGCCACGGTTGCTGGAAGAGGGCGCCGAGCAGCTGCTGCTGGAGTGCGGTGTTTATCAGCTGCGCTTCGATCTACGGGGCCCGGCCTTTGCCCAGTGCAGTTGCCCGGCCAGCGGCGTGTGCCAACACATACTCAGCGCCGCCCTGGGCTTGCGCGAGATCTTGGCCGAACCCGGCGAGACGTTGGCGGCCGAACCCGCGCCGGATCAGCGCCAGGCGCTGATTCAAACCCTGCTTGCTCTGCCCCAGGCCGAGCTGCTGAAACACGCGGGCAAGCCCGGTTATCGCTGGGCCTGGCAGTTCGTCATGGACCTGGATCAGCCCCACGGGCTGCAGGTGGCCGGCGAGCAGAACCTGACCCTGACCCTGGGCACGCCGCCGCTGACCCTGCGTTACATGGGCGGGCCCCTGGGCGGGATGTTGGCCGACCAGCGCAGTGGCGCCCTGGAGAAATACCAGGTTGCGGCGGTGCTGGCGCTGCGCCGCTGGCAAGGCCTGGAACTGATCGCGCCAGAGCCAGTGGGCGCCGCCAACGCGGAGTCCACCACCGCTTTGCGTGACGCGGCGCGCCGCCGTTTGCGCGCAAGCGCGCGGCAGTTGCTGGAGGAGTCGGTGGCGGTGGGCCTGGCCCATTTGTCCTCGGCCATGCAGCAGCGCTACGTGACCCTGGCGGTCTGGGCCCAGGGCGCCGATTACCCGCGCTTGGCCCTGTCGCTAAGGCGTTTGGCGGACCAGGTGCAACTGCTGTTGGAGCGTGCGGCGGGCGCCGATGGCCAGCGCCTGTTCGATGAACTCAGCCGTTGTTACGCCTTGCTCCAGGCCCTGGAGACGGCGGCGCAGCGTGGCGAGGAACCGGCGCGTTTGCTGGGGCAGGCCCGCAGTCAGTACACGCCATCGGCGGCCCTGGAGCTCTGGGGGCTGGGGGCCAGTGCCTGGCGTTCGGCGTCCGGTTATCAAGGCTTGAGCCTGGTGTTCTGGAGCCCCGCGCAGCAGGGCTTTTTATCCTGCACCGAGGCCCGGCCGGTGTTGCAACGGGGCTTCAACCCGCTGACGCGCTACCGCAGCGCGGGGCCCTGGAATGGCTTGCTGTCGCCGGCCCATGCCAGCGGGCGCCGGTTGTCGTTGATGGGGGGGCAGGTCAATGGCGAGGGGCGTTTGTCGGTCGCCGAGTCGGTACAGGCCACGTTGCTTGAACCCCTGTCATCGGCGCAGTGCGGCCAGTTGCCGGCGGCGCAGGACTGGAACGCCTTGCTCCAGGCCCGTTCAAACCAGCGTCGCAGCCTGCTGACACCGGCCAGGCCGATGAATGACTGGACGCTGTTGCAGCCGGCCGCGGTGGGCGTTGTGCAGTTTGACCGTGCGCGCCAAGTCCAGGTCTGGCCGTTGCAGGACCGCAGCGGCGCCACCCTGTGGGTGGAGTTGGTCTATTCGGCCTACAGCCGGCATGCCATCGGCCGCATCGAACAACTGGCCAGTGAGCCCTGGGTCGAGGGCACTCGCTTGGTCGCCCGGGTGTTTGAACGGGCGGGCACGCTGATCGCCGAGCCCCTGAGCCTGATCCGCCCCAGTGCTGCTGCCGACGGCACTTTGCTCGATGCCCTGCATTTCGACCCGGCGCCTTTGGCCGCGCCCGTGACGGCCTTGGCGGTCACGGATGAGTCCGATGCCGAGCAGCACAGTGAACACCAGGATGAGACCGAGGACGAGCCACAGCCAACGCCGGGCCACTTGCTGCCGGAGTTGGCCGGGTGGCTGTGCCAACAGGCCGAGCGCGGGGTGGACCCGAACGTGGCGCCGGGCATCGGCCAGGCCCTGCAACAACGGGGCGCGAGCCTGCGGGCGGCGGGCTACAGCGCCTTCGAGCGCGGGCCTGAGGACGCCGGTGTGCCTGCGCGGCTGATCATTGCCCACTACCTGTGCCTGCAATATCAATACTTGCAGGCGTCAGGGGCCGACCTTGCGGCGAGCTAATTCTTTCCTTCAATGACCATCGGCCGACGGCGCGGCGGGTGGCGCGACCTTGCGCATCAGCGGCACCAGGGCGGTGGCGACGATAAAACACAGCATGATCATCAAGAAGGCGTCGCCATAGGTTTGCGTCTGCGCCTCGCGGTAGGTCAGCAACCACAGCTGGTGCAGGCTGGCGGTCAGCCCAGCGTCCCCGGTCTGGCCCAGGCTGGCAAAGTGGCCGCCGACCTGGTCCAGCCACTGGTTGAGGGCCTCGTTGCGGCTGTTCAAGTGTTCGGCCAGGCGGGTGAAGTGCAGGTTGGTGCGGTCATTGAGGATGGTGGCGCAGGCGGCAATGCCGATGGCCCCGCCCAGGTTGCGCATCAGGTTGAACAGCCCCGAGGCGTGCTTGAGCCGTGCCGGGGCCAGCCCGCCCAGGGTCAGGGTCACTGCCGGTGGCACCGCCAGTTGCTGGGCGATGCCGCGCAGGGCCTGGGGCAGCATCAGCTCGCGGGCGCCCCAGTCGTGGGTGATGGGGCTGAAGTCCCACATCGACACGGCGAATAGGCCCAGGCCAGCCATCATGATCCAGCGCAGGTCCACACGGTTGGCCAGGAACGCGTAAAGGGGGATCGCCAAGACCTGGAATACCCCCGTGGAAAACACCGCCAGGCCGATGTCCAGGGCGCCGTAGCCGCGCACCCGGCCGAGAAACAGCGGGGTCAGGTAAATGGTGGCGAACAGGCCGATGCCGGTGACAAAGGAAAAGAAGCAGCCGAGGGCGAAGTTGCGATCCTTCAGGGCCCGCAGGTCGACGATCGGGTTGGCCACGTGCAGGGTGCGGCCGATAAAGGCCAGCCCGGCCAGGCCGGAGATCCACGCAGTGCTGAGGATGGTGCTGTCGCTGAACCAGTTCCAGCGCGGGCCTTCCTCCAGGGTGTATTCCAGGCAGCCGAGAAACAGCGCGAGAAATACCATGCTCAGGTAGTCGGCGCCCTTGAGCAGGCTCAGTTCCGGCTGGTCGATCTTCACCAGCAGCGGCACCGCGACGGCGACGAATATGCCCGGCACCAGGTTGATGTAGAACAGCCAGTGCCAGGATGAAACATCAGTGATCCAGCCGCCGATCACCGGGCCCAGGGTGGGCGCCAGGGAGGCCACGGCGCCAATGGTGGCGGCGGCGATGACCCGCTGTTTGCCGCTGAAGAAAAAGAACGCGGTGGTGAACACCAGGGGGATCATCGAGCCGCCGAGAAACCCTTGCAGGGCGCGGAACGCAATCATGCTCTGGATGTTCCAGGCCGCACCGCACAGCAGGCTGGCCAGGGTAAAACCCACGGCTGAGGCGCAAAACAGCCAGCGCGTGGAGAACACCCGGGACAGCCAGCCCGACAGCGGAATCACGATGATCTCGGCGATCAGGTAGCTGGTCTGCACCCAGGCCGTCTCATCGGTGCCGGCGGACAGGCCGCCGCCGATATCGCGCAGCGAGGCGGAGACGATCTGGATGTCCAGCAGGGCGATAAACATGCCCACGCACATGCTGGCAAAGGCCAGGACTTTGGTCGCCGTGCTCATGCTCGCTGCGTTGAAGGGCAGGGCGGTCGTCGCCGGCGTAGCGCTGGCCTGGCTCATGGCGCGCGGGACTCGGTCAGGGCCACGGCCGGCGCCTCAGGCACGGCCTGGGTGTCCACGGCGGCGGTCACCGAGAGGCCGGGGCGCAACTGGCCAAGCACCCCGTCCGCCGGGTCGAGGATCACCCGCACCGGCACCCGTTGCACGATCTTGGTGAAGTTGCCGGTGGCATTCTCTGGGGGCAGAACGCTGAATTGCGCGCCGGTGGCCGGGGCCAGGCTGTCCAGGCGGCCGTGGAACTCGCGCCCCGGCAGCACGTCGGCGCGCACCACCACGCGCTGGCCCGGGGTCATGTGTTGCAGCTGGTCCTCCTTGAAGTTGGCGTCCACCCACAAGCCCCGGGCCGGGACCAGGGACAGCAATTGCGAGCCGGCCACCGCATAGGCGCCGGCCCGTGCCCGCCGATTGCCGATGACCCCGTCCACCGGGGCCCGCAGTTCGGTGTCTTGCAGGTTCAACTGGGCCAGGTCGCGCTCGGCCTTGGCCTGTGCCAGTGCGGCGCGAGCCTGGCGTTTTTGTGTGGCAATCACCTCGATCTGCCGCTGGGTGGCCAGCCATTCGGCCTGGGCACGGGTGTTCAGGGCCTGGGCGGTCTTGAAGGTGGCGTCGGCGCGCTGGGCGCTTTCCACCGACACCGCCGAACTGCCTACCAGGCGTTTGTAGCGGGCGTTGTCGTCCCGCGAGCGGCTCATCTCGGCGGCGGTGGCATCGATGCCGGCGCGGGCCTGGCTGATCACCGCGTGCTGCCATTGTTCGGTGGCGTCAAGGTTGGCCAGCAAGGCCTCCTGGGCGGCTACCGCACCTTCGGCCTTGGCCAGGCGTGCCCGGTAATCCCGGTCGTCGAGGCGAATCAGCAGGTCGCCGGCCTTGACCTGTTGGTTGTCGCTGACCAGCACCTGGTCGATGTACCCGGGCACCTTGGGCCCGATCACCGTCACCTCGGCGCCGATGTAGGCATCGTCCGTGGTTTCGATATAGCGTCCGTGGCTCCACCAATAGGCCACGTACAGCGCCAATGCCACCAGGGCGGCCAGGCCCAGGGCCAGTACCAGCAGGCGTTTGCCGCGCTTGGGGGCGTTGGCCGGGGTGACGGCAAGGTCGGTGGCGGGGTCGGCAGAAGAGAGGCTGGTCATGGTGGGTACCCGAGGAAAGATGTTATTACGATCATAATATGATGCTTGTAATATTTTGTGGCAAGTCTCTTTTCCGCGCCGGTCGTCAGTTGGTGGGCGGGAGCTCGCGGCAGGGGGGCTTTTCTTGACCATGATCAAGGGCCGTCCTTTCGCGGGCGCGCAGCCTGTGTCCCGGCCCCGGTCACATCACCGGGTCGTCCCCCTTCAAGGAGTTTCAGCCCATGGCCAAGATGAAAGCGGCGATCTTCGTCGAAAAAAACCGCATTGTTCTGGACGACAAGGACATCCCCGAGATCGGTCCCCTGGACGCCCTGGTGCGCATCACCACCACCACCCTGTGCGGCACCGACGTGCACATCCTGCGGGGCGAGTACCCGGTGGCCAAGGGGCTGACCATCGGCCACGAACCGGTGGGGGTCATCGAGCGCCTGGGGTCCCAAGTTCGCGGTTTTGTCGAGGGCCAGCGGGTGATTGCCGGCGCCATCACCCCCAGCGGCCAGAGCTACGCCTGCCTGTGCGGCTGCGGCGCCCAGGACGGCCCGGACACGCGCCACGGTTTTCGTGCGGCCGGCGGCTGGAAGTTCGGCAACACCATCGACGGCTGCCAGGCCGAATACGTGCGGGTGCCGGATGCCCTGGCCAACCTCTGCCCGATCCCCGACGGCCTGAGCGACGAGCAGGTGCTGATGTGCCCGGACATCATGTCCACCGGGTTCTCCGGGGCCGAACGGGCGGATGTGCAAATTGGCGACAGCGTCGCGGTGTTCGCCTTGGGGCCCATCGGCCTGTGCGCGGTGGCTGGGGCCCGGCTCAAGGGCGCCACCACCATCATCGGGGTCGATACCGTGGCCGCGCGCATGACCGTGGCGCGCCAGTTAGGCGCCACCCACGTGGTGGATTTCAAGGACGGTGATGTGGTGCAGCAGATCCTCGCGCTGACCGATGGCCGGGGCGTGGACGTGGCCATCGAGGCCCTGGGCACCCAAGGCACCTTCGAGTCGGCGCTGCGGGTGCTGCGTCCCGGCGGCAAGTTGTCGAGCCTGGGGGTGTATTCCACGGACTTGCGCATTCCCCTGGACGCCTACGGCGCCGGCCTGGCTGACCTGAGCATCCTCAGCACCCTGTGCCCTGGCGGCAAGGAACGCATGCGCCGCTTGATGGCGGTGGTGGCCAGCGCTCAGGTCGACCTCTCGCCCTTGGTCACTCACCGCTTCAAGCTGGACGACATCGAGGCCGCCTACGAGCTGTTCGCCCACCAGCGTGACGGTGTGATGAAGGTCGCGATCACCCCGTGAGGCGTTGGCGCAGGCGGCCTTGATGCATATCAAGATGGCCTGCGCGCCCTGGTTCGACACTGCACGCCTTTCTGTTCCCCGGAGGTGCACCATGAGCCAGTACCAGCGTCTGCTATTGATCCTCGACCCTGTGCAACACCAGTCCGCCGCCGCACGCCGAGCCACTGCCCTGGCCCAGGCCAGCGGTGCGGCGGTGCATGTGCTGGTGCTGGTGGAGCCGCCAGCCCGCGGCTACCTGTGGGAAGAACACCTGGAGGACAGCGAGCGCGAGGCCTACCTGCAACGCCATGAACGCTGGCTGCTGGTCGAGGCGCAGTGGATGCGCGATCAGGGCGTGGACGTCACCACCCAGGTGCTGTGGAGCGCCCAACCGCTCAAGGACCTGTTGCAGTACGTCAGCGAGTTCAGCCCGGACCTGTTGATCAAGGACGTGGCCCTGGAGTCGGCCCTCAAGCGGGTGTTTGTCACGCCCCTGGATTGCCACCTGTTGCGCGATTGCCCGGTGCCGGTGCACTTGGTTAATCAGGCCCCGCACTCGCTGCCTCGGCGCATCGTCGCCGCCGTGGATGCGGCCGCCGTGGGCACCCAGGCCGAAGGGCACAACGACCTGATCATCCAGACTGCCAACGCCTTGGCCCTGCAGTGCGATGCGCAACTGCACCTGGTGTATGCCTACGACCTGACGCCGGTGTTCGAAGGCGTCACCCCGGTGGGGGCGGGGGCCTGGAGCGCCAACTGCCTGGATGAACTGCGGGACTCCCTGCAGGAGGCCTTTATCCGCTTGGCCGAGCGCTACCAGGTGCCGGTCGAGCTGCGGCATTTTATCAGTGGCCCGCCGGTGCCGGGGCTGACCCGCTTTGTCGATGACTTCCTGGTGGACGTGGTGGTCATGGGCACGGTGCACCGCACCGGCTTCGGCCGGCTGATCGGCAGCACCACCGAGCGTGCCTTGTACTCCATGCCGGGCAGCATCCTGGCGGTCAAACCCCTGGCCTGAGGCCTGGCCCCGTCGGCCGCTGGGCTGCCGGGGCTTTCGTTCCTGTCCGATACCGCCACCCGTGCCGCCGCGCTATAAATGTCCGAACCGCGCGACTGCCGGATCGGCCCGCGGCCGATAGGTGGCCATGCGCTATTTAAAAGCTCGCCGATTCGCTGTTTAATTCGCCGCCATGAACGCCTCCCATCCCCATCGCCCATTGATCGCCTGGACCCTGTATTTCTGCGTCCTGTTCAATGTGTTCGCCTGCGGTTTGGGGCACGGGCAGATGCTCGGCCTGGAGCTCAACGGCGTTGGCGGCCAGTTCTGTTCCTCCATGGGCAACTCGGGCCCGGCCCTGGACGGCGACTTCAGCGACCAGGCGGCTGCCCAATGGTCCGCCACGTTCAGTTGCCCGTTGTGCTCGGCCCTGAGCCTGGGCATCGCCCTGATGTTCTGCCTGGGCTGGTTGCTGCTGGCCAGGCGATCGCGACGCTTCTGGCCTGAACAGCTCAGCAAAGCGCCACCCCGCCATGGCTGGCCCGGCGCCAACCCCCGGGCACCTCCCGCCCTCTGACCTTCCCCCTGGGCCGCCCTCGCGGCAGCCCCTTGTGTTCGTCGCTTGCCTACGGCCTGCGTGCGCTGTCGCGCGCTCGGCCTGGCGATCCGTGTTGGTCATTTTTCGAGTGTCAGTCATGAAGTCTGTGTATCGCTCCCCCGGCGCGGCGCTGCTGTGCGCCCTGTCGTTCAACGTTCTGGCCGAAGGGCCGCTGGATCTGCCGGAAGTGCGGATCGAAGGCGAAACTGAAGAACCGCAAGGCCTGTTGCTGGATACGCCGTCCCACACCGGTTCGCGCCTGGGGCTGAGCCCCCGGGAAACCCCCGCCTCGGTGAGTATCGTCAACCGCCAGCAGATCGAGCAGCGTGGCGCGCAAAACACCCAGGACATGCTGCGCGGCGTGCCGGGCTTGAATGCCGCGTCGCCACCAGGGTCGGCCGGTTCGGTGTCCTACCGGGGCTTCTCCGGGGCGCAGATCACCCAGCTGTTCAACGGCATCACCGTGCAGTACGACGCCATCGCTGCGCGCCCCGTGGACAGCTGGATCTACGACCGAGCGGAGGCCGTGGGCGGGCCGTCGAGCTTCCTGTTCGGTGCCGGCGCCGTGGGCGGCTCGATCAACTACGTGACCAAACTGCCGGTGCGGGGCGCCTCGTTCAATGAGGCGCGGATCAAGTACGGCTCCTACGACAACAGCGAAACCTCCCTGGGCTTCAACCATGGCCTCAACAGCGGCGATGGCCCGCTGCATTACGCCCGCCTGGATGTCAGCCACACCACCAGCAACGGTTACGTCGACCGCGAGCAACGGGATGCCTGGACCCTGGCGTTTTCCCTGCTCAGCGACATCAACGACCAGCTGTCCCACACCCTGGCGTTCGAATACCAGAACGAAAGCGTCGACAGCCCCTATTGGGGCACCCCGGTGCTCAACCCTCTGGGCGGGGCGATGAAAGTGGATAAAAGCCGGCGCTTTGAAAACTACAACGTTGCCGATGGCCGTTACGAGCAGCGGGTGCGCTGGCTACGCTCGATCGTCGACTACCGCTTCGATGACGCGACCTCGCTGCGCAACACCCTGTACCACTACAATGCCGCGCGGGATTTTCGCAACCTCGAAAGCTACGCCTACACCGCCGACAACAGCCTCGTGAATCGCTCCGGGGCGTTGCTGCAACGGCACGACCAGGAACTCAACGGCAACCGCTTCGAACTCTTGCACGAGGGCCGTCTGTTCGGCCTGGAAAGTCGCTGGTCGGCGGGGCTGGACTACAGCCACAACGTCTCCAGCAACTACCCGCGTTCGTTGCCGGCGCGAGTCGACAGCGTGGACCCGGGCCACTTCGAGCCGGGCGGTTTCTGGGACATTCCGGGCATGACCCGGGGTTTTGAAAAGAACCGCCGCAACCAGGTGGACACCTGGGCGCTGTTCCTGGAAAACCGCCTGCAACTGAGCGAGCGCCTGTCCCTGCTCAGCGGCCTGCGCCATGACCAGATCGACTTGCAGGTGACCAACTACCGCGCCGTCACCGATGCCAACCCGGCGTTCTTCAAGCGCGTCTACCGGCCCACCACCGGGCGCCTGGGGCTGCTCTACGACCTGACGCCAACGGCCAACGTCTACGTGCAATACAGCACTGCAGCCGACCCGCCGGCCGGCATCCTCAGCACCGCCACTTACGGCCAGGTGCGCGACTTTGACCTGAGCACCGGTTCCCAACTGGAGGTCGGCAGCAAGTTCGATTTCCTTGACGGGCGCGGCTCGGCCACCGTGGCGGCCTACCGCATTGAGCGCAAGAACCTGGCCACCGCGGACCTGGCCAACCCCGGCTTCACCCAGCCGGTGGGCCAGCAGTCGTCCCGGGGCGTGGAACTGGCGGCATCGTTGCGCCTGGCCCCGCAATGGTTGCTCGAAGGCAACCTCGCCTACGTCGATGCGCGCTACGACGAGTTCAATGAAAACGTCGGCGGCCGCACCCTGTCGCGCAAGGGCAACACCCCGACCAACATCCCCGACACCGTGGCCAACCTGTGGCTGACCTATGACCTGGACCCCAACTGGCAGATCGGCGGTGACAGCCGCTATGTGTCGGCGATGTATGCCGACGCGGCCAACACCCGTTACGCGCCGTCGTACACGATCTTCGGCGCTTTTGTCGGCTACAAGGTCGATGCCGATACGCGAGTCACGGCCCGGGTGCGCAACCTGACGGATCAGGTCTACGGCCAGTGGACCTCGTCGAGCATGCTTTACCTGGGAGCCCCACGAACCTTCGAACTGGCGCTGCAAACGCGCTTTTGAACCGCGGCACCGGGGCGTTAAACGCCCCGGTCACCTGTAAGGGGGGACGATGAAACGTTATCTGTACCTGTGGCACCGCTGGCTGGGCATTGTGGCCGGCCTGTTTATGGCGCTGTGGTTTATCTCTGGGGTGGTGATGCTGTACGTCGGCTACCCCAAGCTCACGCCTCGGGAGCACTTGGCGCACCTGCCGGTGCTGGCGGCGCCAGGCTGCTGCGTCGAGTTGGCGCAGGTGTTGAGTGCGGCCGGCAGCGGCTCCGCGCCCCTGAGCATTCGCCTGACCAGCGTGGCCGCGCGCCGACCTACATCCTGGTTTACCCCGGCCCGCGCAAGGTGGCGATCGATGCCCGCAGTGGCCAGCGACGGGCCGCCACCGATGCGCCTCAAGCCCTGGCGGCCGCTCGGCAATTCGCCCCCGAGGTGCCGGCCGAAAACCTTGGCCGGGTGGAGCAAGATGCCTGGAGCCTGTCCCGTGCACTGGATGTGGACCGGCCGTTATGGCGCGTGCAGGTGGCGGATGCCGAGGCGCGTTGGCTCTATGTCTCCGGGCAGACCGGCGAGGTGGTGCGCGATGCCACGGCCCGCGAACGGGCGTGGAATTGGCTGGGCGCCTGGTTGCATTGGTTGTACCCACTGCGCGGGATTGGCATCGACGGCGCCTGGAGCAACCTGGTGATCTACCTGTCCCTTGCGGCCACGTTGATGACCGCCCTGGGCCTGCTGCTCGGGGTGATGCGCTGGCGTTTCCGGCGGCCTTATCGCAGCGGTGCGCGCACGCCGTACCAAGGCGCTGCGCGTTGGCACCATGTGGGCGGGGTGTTGTTCGGGGTGCTGGCCTTGACCTGGATTTTCAGCGGCCTGATGTCGATGAATCCGTGGCAACTGTTCAGCAGCGCCCGGCCGTTGTCGGTGGCGGCCTACCAGGGCGGCGACTTGAAAGCGGCGGCGTTTCCGCTATCCGCCGCCGAGGGCCTGATGTTGTTTCGCCAGGACGGCCTCGACGCCCGGGAGCTGGAGTGGCGGCTGATCGGTGGCCAGGGTTACCTGATCGGTTATGACGGGGCAGGGCGCACCCGGGTGCTGTCCATGGTCGATCGGCAGGTGCAGCGCCAGTTCGACCCGCACACCCTGCAAGACGCCGCGTGGGCCATTCGCCCCCAGGCGCCCTTGCAGGTGCAGACCTTGCAGGCCTACGACTTCTATTACTACGGGCGTGAAGCCCACAGCATGCTCGGCCACCTGGAACAGCGCCTGCCGGCCTTGCGCGTGCGCTTCGATGACCCGGCGCAGACTTGGCTGCACCTGGACCTGTACACCGGCGCCATCGTCGCTCAACTGGATCAGCCACGGCGTGCCTCGCGCTGGCTGTTCGCGCTGCTGCACAGTTGGGATTACTGGCCACTGCTGGCCGCGCGGCCCTTGTGGGACGTTTGGATGATTGTCTTGAGCCTGGGTGGCTTGCTGATCAGCGTCACGGGCGTGGTGCTGGGTTGGCGTCGGCTGCGCCGAAAGACGCGGGGGCGGCGTCGCGTCTGAGAGGTCGAGATTGCGGTCAGGGTTGAGACGAGGCGCGCCCCGGTGGTGCAAGGCCACCGGGGCGGCGGGCATTACATCTTGCTGTGATCGTGCATCTGGCTGTGGTCGGGCATGGTCAGGGCGCGGGCCGGGGCCTGGACCTGGATCGACTGTTTCTCGCCCTTGGCGTTTTCCACGGTCAGGGTCAGCGGCACCTGGTCGCCTTCCTTAATCTGCGCGTTCAGGTCGATCAGCATCACGTGGTAACCGTGGGGTTCCAGGGTCACGGCCTTGCCGGCGGGCAGGGCCACGGCGGCGACCGGCTGCATGCTCATCACATCGTTCTTCATGCTCGACTCATGGATCTGCACGGTCTTGGCCACCGGCGATTGCACGCTGAGCAGTTGGCTGTCGCTGTCGGCGGTGAGGGTCATGAAGGCGCCGCTGGCTTGCTGGCCGGGCACGGTGGCGCGGACCCACGCATCGCTGACCAGGGTCTGGGCCGAAGCATGGGCCGCCAAGCCTAGTAGGGACAGGCCCAAGGCCAGTTGTTTGAGGCGTTTAACAGTGACAGGCATTAGCAAACCTCCATGACGGTGAGCAGGTCTTCTGCGCACTCTTGAGCGTTAAGGGACGCCGACAGGCCCAGGCGCAGCTCGCCCCGGGAATCGAAGACATAGCTGGTGGCGGTGTGGGACAGGGTGTAGGTCGAACCGCTGGGGATCTTTTCGTAGAACACGCCGAATTCCTTGGCGGTGGCGGCGGTTTGTTCCAGGGTGCCGTACAGGGCCTCGAAGCTCGGGTCGAAGGCTTTGACGTAGGCGTCGAGCACTTCCGGGGTGTCGCGTTCCGGGTCCAGGGTGATGAACACCACCTGCAAGCGGTCGCCGTCGCGGCCCATGAGTTTCTTGATTTGCACGGCGCGGGCCAGGGCGGTGGGGCACACGGCCGGGCACTGGGTGAAGCCGAAGAACACCATCGGCATCAGGCCGCGATAGCTGCTGAGCAGGCGGGGCTCGCCCTGGGAGTTGGTCAGCTTGAAGGTCCGGCCCATGATCTTGTCGCTCAGATCCTTGCCGTACTTGAAGTTCAACTTATTGCTGCTGTCGCAACCGGCGAGCAGGCCCAGGCTGAGCAGGCTCATGCCGCCGATAACCTGGCGGCGGGTGAATAACACACTCATGGATTAGCGTCCTGTGAGGCGCCTGAGGGGCCGCGTGGCGGCGGCGAGTCAGGCCTTGGAAGCGGCGCATGTTACCAAGCGTGCGGTGGCTGAGGCTTGCACTTTCGACGATCGGACCCGAGTGCGGCGTGCACCGCGCCCCGGGTTCGGCCAGCGTGGCCTTGCGGGTGATCCCCACAACGGCGGGCCCCGGTCGGGTCAGTCGTCGTCCTTGTGCGACATATTGCCGCTCAGCCAGTGCTGGTGCTGCCGGCAACGTTCGCTGGCCGGCACCGGCCGGCCGAACAGGTAGCCCTGGAAGTGCGAGCAGCCCTCGGCGCTGAGTTGTTCCAACTGTTCGCGGGTCTCCACGCCCTCGGCGGTGGTCTTGATCAGCAGGCTGCTGCTCATGCCGGTGATGGCGCGAACGATCGACAAGGCTTCGCGGCTTTCGCCCATGTCGTGGACAAAGGATTTGTCGATCTTGATCCGGTCGAACGGGAACGAGCGCAGGTAACCCAGGGAGGAATAGCCGGTACCGAAATCGTCGAGGGCGATGCACACCCCCATCGCTTTCAGGGCGCGCAAGGTGCGCACATTGCCCTCGCTGTTTTCCAGCAGCACCGACTCGGTGATCTCCAGCTCCAGGCGCGACGGCGCGAGCCCGGAATCGGCCAGGGCCAGGGCCACCACGTTCACCAGTTCGCTGTTCTTGAACTGCACCGGTGACAGGTTGACCGCCACCGATTGCCCTTCCGGCCAGCGCGCGGCCTCCTGGCACGCCAGGTTCAGGGCGCGGGCGCCGACCTCGTGGATCAGCCCGGTGTCCTCGGCAATGGGAATGAAGTCCATGGGCAGGATCAGGCCATTGCTCGGGTGTTCCCAGCGCATCAAGGCCTCGTAGCCGGAAATCTGCTGGGTCTGTTTGTCGACGATGGGTTGGTAATAGAGTTGCAGCTGGCCCAGGTGTAGGGCTGTGCGCAGCTCGGTCTCCATGACCCGGCGGCGGCGCGCCGCCTCGTCCAGTTCGGCATGGAAGTGTTCGTAGCGGTTACGCCCGTTGCGCTTGGCCTGGTACAGGGCCATGTCGGCGTAACGCAGCAACTGCGCCGCGCTGCTGTGATCGCTGGGGGCCAGGGCGATGCCGACGCTGAGGCCGACGCAGAAACTCTGGCCGTCGATCATGAAGGCCGGGGCCACCACGTCGATCAGGCGCTGGGCGGTGGCCTGGGCATCGCTGGCGTTGGCCAGGTTGGGCAAGACAATCGCGAACTCGTCGCCGCCCAGCCGCGCCAGGGTGTCCTGGTCGCGCAGGGCGCCGCGCAGGCGCTGGCCCAGGGCCCGCAGCAAGCGATCGCCAAAGGCGTGGCCGAGGGCGTCGTTGATGTTCTTGAAGTTATCCAGGTCCAGGCACAGTGCGGCGGTCAGCCGTTCGCTCTCGTGGTCTTCTTGCAGGGCCTGTTCCAGGCGGCTGTGGAACAGGGTGCGGTTGGGCAGGCCGGTGAGTTCGTCGTGGTGGGCCATGTGATGAATCTGCGCGTGGGCGGCGATTTCATCGGTGACGTCCTCGGCGATCTGCAGCACATAGCGGCCACTGGCTTCCGGGCTTTGCCCCAGCAGGCTGCGGGTGCGCAGGGTCCGGGGGCCAAGGGCGGTGTCGAGGCGCTGCTGGCTCAGGTGCAGGCCGTCATGCTCCACGCAGTGTTGGGTCAATTGTTCCACATGCTCGGCCATCACCGGGGTCAGGCATTCGCGCACACTGCGCCCGACCATCTGCCGGCGCTCGCCGCCGAACAGGCGTTCGGCCTGGGGGTTGGCCAGGAGGATCTGCCGCGAGCCCACGTCCTGGACGATGACGCTGGAGGGAATATTGGAAATCACCGAGTCGAGGAACAGCGACAGTGAGGCCATTTTCTCGCTCTGGCGCTCCGCCAGTTCCTTGGCCTGCAACAGATCGTTTTCGTACTGGCGGCGTTCGGTGATGTCGCGGGTGATCTTGGCGAAGCCGATCAACTGGCCGTCTTCATCCTTGATCGCCTCGATCACCACGCTGGTCCAGAACGGCGTGCCGTCCTTGCGCAGGCGAATGCCCTGGGCTTCGAAGCGGCCCTCGCGGCGGGCGGTTTCCAGGCACTGGTGGGGCAGGCCGGCGAGGCGATCCTCGGGGGTGTAGAACAGTGAGAAATGCTCGCCCACCACTTCCTCGGCGCGGTAGCCCTTGGCCCGTTCGGCACCGGCGTTCCAGTTCACCACGTGGCCCTGGGGGTCGAGCATGTAGATCGCGTAGTCCTTGACCCCCTGCACCAGCAGGCGGAAGTGCCGCTCCTGTTCCCGTTGTTCCAGGAGCAGCCGGCGCTGCTCGGTGCAGTCGCGGGTGACCTTGGCAAAGCCGATCAACTGGCCGTCATCGTCGTGCACCGCATCGATCACCACGTGGGCCCAGAACGATGTGCCGTCCTTGCGCAGGCGCCAGCCTTCGGCTTCATAGCGACCGGTTGCGCGAGCGATTTCCAAGCCTTTCTGCGGCAGCCCGGCGGACTGTTCTGCGGCACTGTAGAAACGCGAGAAATGTTCGCCGACGATCTCTTCCGCACGGTAGCCCTTGGCCCGTTGGGCCCCGGCGTTCCAATTGCTGACGATACCGTCGGGCGTGAGCATGTAGATCGCATAGTCGATCACGCTCTGGACCAGCAGGCGGTACATCACATCGGGGCTTTCTATCATCGACAGGTCTCTCAACACGGGCTGGCCGAAGCCAATAAGCAGGGCAAAGTGGATCGCTGAACAGGGGCCAAGCGAAAACGCCCGACTCAATAGCAAAGGTTATTTTTCCAGACAATAGTTCCTTGGTACTGATTTTGGGTCGCGGCCGTACATCCGCCCGACTCAATCAGGACCCGCGCGCAGCATAGACGGGTATCGGCCGACAGGTGGCAGAGGGGGTAGAGTGGGTGACTTGGCTAAGGGGCGGGCAGCAGCGGCAGGCGGATCACAAACTGGCTGCCCAGGCCCAGGCCGTCGCTGTGGGCCATGACATCGCCGTCATGGGCCAGCACCAGTTCTCGCACCACCGTGAGGCCAATGCCCAGGCCGTTGCCGTCAAAACTCATGGCGTGGGCGTCCTGCACATAGGGCTCGAAAATAAACGGCAGCATCGTCGGCGAGATGCCAATGCCGCTGTCGCTGATGGTGACCTGCACCCACTGTGCCAAAACCTTCACGTCCAGGGTGATCTGGCCCTCGCTCGGGGTGTACTTGACCGCATTGCCCAGCAGGTTGCAAAAGATCTGTGCCAGGCGCAGGGAGTCGCCGTATAGGGCCAGTGGCTGTTGGGGGATGTGCACCGTCATTTGCTGCTGGCGCAGGTCGATCTCTGCCCGGCAGGTGTCCAGGGCTTCTTGGAGAATGTCCGCCAAGTCCAGGGGCTGGCGGTCCAGGCGCAACTTGCCGGCATTGACCCGGGACACGTCCAGCAGGTCTTCCACCAGCCGCGACATGTGCTTGACCTGGCGCTCGATGATCGCCTGGATCCGTGGCAGCTCGTCACTCTTCATGCGCAACAGCAGATCGGCGGACATGCTCAGGGGCGTCAGTGGGTTGCGCAGTTCGTGAGCGACCTTGGCCAGCAGGTCCTGCTGTTGCTGGAGCGCCAGTTCCGCCCCGGATTGCAATTGCTGGGCGCCCAGGGCCGCCAGCACCAATTGCTCGTTGGCCTCGCGCAGGTGATCCAGGTGCGCTTGTTGCTGCGCGTGGGGGGCGGGCACCACCAGCACTCGGGGTGGCTGGCCACAGATGTCGTGGTCATGGTGCTGCGGGTCGTCGTGGAACTGAAAACCGCCGGCGCCGTGGCGCTTGGCCCGGTACATGGCCGCGTCGGCCTGGTCGATCAGCAGTTGCGGGTTTTCGCCGTCCTCGGGAAAGCGGCAGATGCCGATGCTGACCTTGAGGCTCAGGGGGTGTTCATGGATGTGCCGAGTGACGTTGAGGGCGTCGATGATCTTTTCAACCACGGTGATCACATCGGCTTTGCTGCAGATGTTGTTGAGCAGCACCAGGAACTCGTCACCGCCATAGCGGCTGACGGTATCGGTCTCGCGCACCGAAGCCTTGAGGCATTGCGCTACTTGCTTGAGGGCGGCGTCGCCAACCCGGTGGCCGAGGTTGTCATTGATGCTCTTGAAATTGTTCAGGTCCAGAAACAGCACGGCAAAGCCATCCCCCAGGCGCACGGCATGGGCAATGGTGTGTTCGATGCGCTTGAGCAGTTGCCCACGGTTGGGCAGGTTGGTCAGTTCGTCGATGCCTATCGACTGGGCGATCTCGTTCAGCGCTCGGGTGGCGCTGGCGGCTTCATCCTGGGCGTGCAGCAGGCGCATCACCAGCGCCTCGTTGGCCTCCAGCAACTCATTGGCCGGGTCCAGCTCGCGCAAATGATTTTGTGTGTGTCGCACCTGGGCCTGCAGATGGGTCAGGGTGGCCCGCAGCTCCATGGCCTGCTGATCCAGCAGGGCCAGTTCTTCCCGGGCAACGGCCAGAGCCTGTTGCTGGGTGCCAGGTGCGTCCTTCATGGTCATGGCTTATCCACCGTCGTGGTCGGCCGCCGTGGGGCGCGGCGCGGCGAGTTTGGCTGCAGGTCGGCCGCCCAGCAGGCCTTCGCGGTCCGGCAGCATCTGGCCGATGCGGATGCCCTCGGCGTTGATGTCATACAGGCGCAGCTGGTCGGAGTGGGGGCTGGCCCGCACCTTGACCACCGCCATGATCCGCAGCAGGCGGCTGTCCACCTCGATGTAGCGCTGGACGATGATGGCGTCGGTCATGAAGGCCGTGCCATAGGGGCTGAAGCGCAGGTCGGTGTAGCGGTCCTCCAGCTCCGAGGTCATCAGCACGCTGACCCCGGTTTGGGTCAGGGCGGTGACCAGGCGCGACAGGGACTCGCGAAAGTCCTCGCGAAAGGTCGGCGCCAGGGCCAGTTCGAAGCCCGACAGCGAGTCGATGACCACCCGGGTGGCTTTGAGCCGATGGATTTCATCCAACAGCAGGTGGACGATTTCCTCGATCGACAGGTCCGGCGCGCGGCTGTCCACCAGGCCCACCTGGTCGCTGTCGATCAACTGCACCAACTGCGGGTTGTGGTTGCGGTTGGGGCGCTGCTCGAACACCGCGATCACCCCGGTTTCGCCCACGCGCGCGCCTTCTGCCAGGAACGCCGCGGCCATCAGGCTCTTGCCCGAGCCCGACGGCCCGGCCACCAACAGCGAATAACCCTTGGGCAGGCCGCCCCCGAGCATTGCGTCCAGTTCGGCGATGCCCATGGACAGGCGCGAGCGCTCGGCCTCGGGCACTGCCGGGGCCGGCGGATCAAGGTGCGAGCAGGGAGAGAAGACCTTCAGCCCGGCGTTGCTGATGCGAAAACTGTGCAGCCCCGGCAGTGTGGGCTGGCCGCGCATTTTCATGATTTCCATCTTGCGCACCATGGAGTTGCGCTGGACGCTCTGGCGCAGCCAGATCAGGCCGTCGGCCACGGTGAAGATCGGGTTGGTGTCGGTTTCGGTGAAGTACTCGCCGATCAGAAAGGTGGTGGCGTGCCAAGTGGTCATCAACATGCCCAGTTGCTGGACGAACTGCGGCAAGTTGTTGTTGGGGTTGTCCTGGGTACGGCTGGCCAGCACCACCGAACGGAAGGAATCGACGAACACCAGGGCCGGACCATGGCTCTCGACCTCGGCGACAATGCGTCGTAGCACCTCGTCCAGGTCACCGGCCAGGGTGTCGTCTACCAGGTTGATGTAGCGCACCGACTGGTTGATCGACTCGCTGTTGAAGAAGTCGAACTGCTGCTGGTAACGCAGCATTTTCAACGGCGGCTCGCCGAGCACCGTGAAGTACAGCGCCGGCCGCTCGGGCGTGGCCAGGGCGAACATCATCTGGTGGGCCAGGGTGGTCTTGCCGCAGCCCGGCGGGCCCGCGATCAGGTTGAAGGAAAACTCTGGCAGTCCGCCGCCCAGTATCTGGTCCAGCCCGGGCACCCCAGTGGCCAGACGGTTGATTGTGACTTTGCTGCTCATGGCGAAATGTCCTGCGCGGGCGTACCGCTGAAAGATTTTTCCCACACGGAACGAAGCAGACGTTCGGTGAGCGAGGGGCCGACCAAGGTGGCGAGCAACTCGTTGAACGTGGTCAGGAGCGTGACACCGACGCTGAAGGCGTAGGTGCTGCTGTGCTGGGCGAGGAGCCGCTCAAAGGCGGCCAGGTCCATGCTGCTCTGCACGCTCTCGTGGACCCCGCTGAGGTCCTCGCAGGACGTTGCGCACAGGTGCAGGCTGCGCCGATACAGGGCCGCGACCCCGCGCTGGCCGATGACCGGGGTGAGCGCAGCGTCCAGGTCTTGCAGGGTCGCCACGGTTGCGCTGGCGATCTGCGCAGCTGTCGGATCACGGCCGGCGCGGCGTGTCAGCGCCTCGGTAATCCTTGGGTTCTCTTCGCTTTCCATGAGCTGTGGTCACTAATTATTGCGATGAGGGGGTGGACAGTACGCCTGATCGGCCCGGCTTGTTGAAGTGTTTCAACCGGCGGCGATCGTTGCCCGGTTGCGCCTGCGCCGATTCGCCGGCCAACGGGCGTTCAGATTGACCAGTCTGGCGCGGTAGTCAGCCTGTGTCTGTCTGTTAGCGCACATTGGCCGCGTACTCGGTTCAGGCCCGGGCCTGGAGGCGAGGCGGGTTGAGGGCGGCATAGCATTCGCAGCAGGCGGCTTCCAGCCCCGGGCGGTCGAGGATGCTGATCTGGCCGCGGCTGTAGCGGATCAGTCGGCGCTGCTGCAGGGCGCCGGCGGCCACGGTCACGCCGCTGCGTCGCACACCGAGCATCTTGGCCAGGCATTCATGGGTCATCTGGAAATGATCGGCGTGGGCCCGGTCGTGAATCATCAGCAACCACAGGGCCAGGCGCGGTTCGATGGGGTGAAAGTGGATGCAGGCGGCGGTTTGCGACAGCTGCTCCAGAAGCCGATAGACCTGCTGGTGCAGAGCCTGCTGAAACGTCGGGTGCTCGCCCGGTGCGTCGTGCAGTTGCGTGGGGGCTACACGCAGGCTGCTGCCGGCGCCCTGGACCACGGCCCGCAGCGGCGCGGTGTCCAGGCCCAGGGCCAGGGTGGCGCCGAGCATGCCTTCATTGCCCAACAGGCCCATTTCCAGAGGGGGGTGATGGTTCAGGGTGACCCGCAAGGCAATGCATGCGGTCTGCGGGAAATACAGGTGCTGCAGAGGTTGGCGCGGTTCCCACAGCACCTGGCCAAGGGGCAGCTCCACCGACTCGCAGCGTTCCAGCAGCCACTGCCTCTCTGCGTCGGGCAGGCCCTGGATCAGCAGATTGTCGGCGTGACGTGGGGGCATGACCCTGAGCATGGGAGTGTCCTGAGGCGGGGACAGCGTGATGGGTTGCGGGCAGTGTGCGCAGGAACCGCAGCGCGGTCTGTGCGCTGCGGCACACAGTGCCTGTCGGGGCTCAGTCGTCGGCGCGGGGCGCGGGCAAGTAGGGCAGCAGGCGCGCAGTTTCGTTGTGCACCACGGCGTAGCATTCACAGCTCAGGCGCTGCAGGTGGGCGCGGTCGAGTACCCGGATGTGGCCGCGGCTGTACTCGATCACCCCCAGGCGCTGGAGCTTGCCTGCCGCTTCGGTCACCCCTTCGCGGCGGACACCGAGCATGTTGGCGATCAGTTCCTGGGTCATCAGCAACTGGTTGCCCGGCAGTCGGTCCAGGGACAGCAGCAGCCAGCGGCACAGCTGCTGCTCAATGGAGTGATGGCGGTTGCATACCGCCGTCTGGGCCATCTGGGTCAGCAGCGACTGGGTGTAGCGCAGCATCAGCAGGAGCATTTCGCCGTGGCGGTTGAACTCTTCCTTGAGCCGTGGCCCCGGCAGGCGAAAGGCGTGCCCGGCGCTCTGCACGATGGCCCGGCTGAGGGTACTTTCGCCGCCCATGAACACCGCGACGCCTACCAGGCCCTCGTTGCCGACCACGGCAATTTCCGCCGAGGCGCCGTTCTCCATCACGTACAGCAGAGAGACGATGGCGTCGGTGGGAAAGTAGACGTGGCGTGGAATGTCGCCGGACTCGAACAGCACCTGGCCCAGGCTCAGGGTGATGAGTTCCAGGTCTGGCAGCAGGCGCTGCTTCACCGGCTCCGGGAGTGCGTCGAGCAAGTGGTTCTGACGTGGCTTGTGTGCTTGCAACATATCTAAAGCCACCGTAGGAGAAGGGTTTCCAGAGGGTTCAGGGTAGTCCAGAAGCCGTCGTGGCGTGCTCATGTCGGTTATGATTTGGCCTCCACGTCGGGGCTGACCCGGGGGGCGCCACTGCCGTCGGGCGTTATGTCGGACAGGGGGGCGGGTTGGGTGTCGGGTGCCGGCGCGCAGGTCACCAGCACCTGTTGTTCCTGACCATCGTCACGCAGGGTCAGCAGGGGCTCAGCCAGCAGGACGCCGTTGTGGCGGATGCTGTGCACCGCCCCGGGGCTCTGGTGCACCTCAATGTGGTAGCGGGTGGCGCCGAACCAGTAGTCCAGGCTGAAGCCCGGCCAGTGGGGCGGCAGCAGTGGCTCGATGCGCAGGCTGTCGCCCTGGCGCACCAGGCCCAGCAGGGACTCGAGCAGCAGCCGGTACATCCAGCCCGCCGAGCCGGTGTACCAGGTCCAGCCGCCGCGCCCAGTGTGGGGCGCCACGCCGTAGACGTCGGCGGCCATCACGTAGGGCTCGACCTTGTACACCGCCAATTCTTCGGCGCTGCGCCGGTTCACCGGGTTGATCATGCGCAGCAGTTCCCAGGCCCGGGCGCTGTCGCCCAGACGGGCAAAGGCCATGCAGGCCCAGATCGCGGCATGGGTGTATTGGCCGCCGTTCTCCCGGACCCCGGGCACGTAACCCTTGATGTAGCCCGGGTCCAGTTGGCCCTGGTCGAAGGGCGGGTCGAGCAGCAGCACCACGCCGGCCTCACGCCGCACCAAGTGCTGGTCCAGGGCCTTCATGGCCTGGCGCTGACGTGCGTCGCTGGCGGCGCCGGAGAGCACCGACCAGCTCTGGGCGATGGAGTCGATGCGGCATTCCTGGTTGGCCGCCGAGCCCAGCACCTGGCCGTTGTCGAAGTACGCGCGGCGGTACCAGGCGCCGTCCCAGCCGTGGGTTTCCAGGTTGGGTTGCAAGGCGGCGGCCTGGTCCTCGCAGCGTTGGGCGAAGGCCGGGTCGGAGTGCCCTCGGGCGGTGACGGCAAATTGCTGCAGCACTTCATAGGCGAAGAACCCCAGCCAGACGCTTTCTCCCAGGCCCTGTTCGCCGACCCGGTTCATGCCGTCGTTCCAGTCGCCGGTGCCCATCAGCGGCAAGCCGCGAGTGCCCCGCGCCAGGCTGTGCTCGATGGCGCGCTGGCAATGCTGGTAGAGGCTTTCCTGTTGGCTGCTGTGGCCCGGCAGGTCGTAGTAGGACTCTTCGCCGACGTTCAGGGCCCGACCCTCGACAAAGCCCACCGGCTCGTTGAGCACGCTGCGGTCGCCGGTGACTTGCACGTAACGGCTGGTGGCCAGGGGCAGCCAGAGGAAGTCGTCGGAGCAGCCGGTGCGCACCCCGCGATCCTGGGGCGGGTGCCACCAGTGCTGCACGTCGCCTTCGGGGTATTGGTGGGCGGCGCAGAGCAGCAGGTGGCGGCGCGCTGCCGCCGGGTCGGCGTGGAGCATGGCCATGCTGTCCTGCAACTGATCGCGAAAGCCGATGGCGCCGCCGGACTGGTAGTAACCGCTGCGAGCCAGGAAGCGGCACGCGATCACCTGGTACATCAGCCAGCCGTTGAGCAGTACGTCGATGGCCGGGTCCGGGGTCTTGACCTGGACCACTTCGAGCAGGGTCCGCCAATGCAGGCGCACGGCGTCCAGTTCGGCGGCTGCCGGACGGCTGCCACGGTATTTCTGCACCAGGCGGGTGGCGGCCTTGGCGTCCTGCTCGGCGCCGAGGCGGAAGATGATTTCCTGGCTTTCACCTTCGCCCAGTTCCAGGCTGACCTGCATCGCCGCACAGGGGTCGAAGCCGCCGCCGGAGCGCCCGGACAAGCGGGCCCGGCCCATGGCGGCCGGGTTGGCCAGGCTGCCGTTGCGGCCGATGAATTCGGTGCGGTCGCCGCTGAAGCTGCGGCCCGTGGCGTCGGTGTCGAGAAAACCCACGCGCCCGGAAAACTCGATGGAGAAGGCATTGCGGGCAAACAGCGCGCCGCTGAACGGGTCGCTTTCGGTGACCACGTGCATCGCCGATTTGCTGCGCAGGTCGCCCAGCACCCATTCCACATAACTGGTGGCGGACAGGCGCCGGGTGCGCGGGCTGGTGTTGCGGATCAGCAGGCGCGAGAACTTGATCGGCGCGTCCAGCGCCACGTACACCCAGAGTTCGGAATAAATGCCGTCTTCCTCGTGCTCGAAGACGCTGTAGCCGAAGCCGTGACGGGTGCGATAGCTGCCGCTGCCGGGGCAGGGCAACGGGGTCGGCGACCAGAAGTGCCCGGTGTCTTCATCGCGCAGGTACAGGGCTTCGCCGCTGGGATCGCTGATGGGGTCGTTGTGCCATGGGGTCAGGCGAAACTCGTGGGCGTTCTCGCTCCAGGTGTAGGCGCCGCCGCTTTCCGAGAGCACCGTGCCGAACTGCCGATTGGCCAGGACGTTGACCCAGGGCGCCGGGGTCGGTTGCCCGGGTTGCAGGAGCATCACATACTCCCGGCCGTCGGGGCTGAAACCGCCGAACGGGGTGTTGAGTATCAGCGTCGCGGGGCGGGCGATGGCGGCCAGCCGTGGCGCTGGCTCGCGTCGTTCCAGATTGGGCTCCAAGCGCGCCAGCAGCGGGTCGGCGCGGCGCCGTTGCACTTGCTCGGCGAGGCTGCCACGGCCGTCGTTGATCACCAGACGCGCCACCGCCAGCATCAGCGTGCGGTCTTCGCTGGACAGTTGCTGGGCCGGGCGCACAAAGATCCCGCCAGGGCGATCGATCAGGCTGGCTTCGCTGCCTGACGTCACCAGGCCCATGATCAGGTCCTGCAATTGCTGGCGATAACCGGCCTGGTCTTCGTTCCAGATCACCAGGTCCACCGCCAGGCCCTTTTGTCGCCAGTAGGCGTGGGCCTTGACCATCTGTTGCACCAGTTCGATGTTGCCCAGGTCGCCGACCTGCAACAGCACAATCGGCAAGTCGCCGGAAATGCCCTGGCCCCAGAGCCCCGACTGGCTGCGCCGGTTGCTCAGCAGCAGGCTGCCGTCGGCGCGCAGGCTGACGTTGGCGTAGAGGATCGAGGCGGCCATCTGTTCGAACAGCCGGGCTTCGGCCAGGGAAGCGTTGAGTTGGCGCAACAGCACTTGGCCGTGGGTCCAGGCCAGGTCGAAGACCCGGTCCGCCAGGTGCCGGTCGCGGTATTTGTGGATCAGTTGCAGGCAGCCGTCGCGGTGGCTGGCGACCCCGGTGACAAAGTCGATGGTCGCGGTTTGCCCAGCGTCCAGGCTGATGCGGCAGCGGATCGCCACGATCGGGTCGAGCACCGGCCCGGCGCTGCCGGACAGGGTGTCGGTGTCGCGGTCCAGGGCGGCCGGGGCGATCACACTGCGGCTGCGGCCGATAAAGCGCGCACGGTCGGTTTCATAGGAAATGCTGTCGATGTCCACCCCGTGGGCGGCCAGCAGGTGGCACATCCACGGCGCCTGTTCGTGGCTGGCCCGGGGTCGGCGGGTGCAGACGATGGCTTGCAGGGTCGGCAGCAGTTCGGTCTCCACGAACAGGTTGCTGAAGGCCGGGTGCATGGCGTCGCTGAGGGCGCTGGCCAGCACCACTTCGGCGTAGCTGGTGACCTCGATGCTGCGTCGGCTGCGGCCGCGGTTGGTGATGTGCAGGCGCCGCAGTTCGATGTCGTCCTCAGGGGACACGACAATTTCACAGTGGCTGTCGAAGTCCCGTTCGCGGACCCGGAATTCGGCCCGGGCGTCGGTGAAAATTGCCTCGAAGCTTTCCGGGCGACCCAGTGTGGGTTGGTGTGCGGCGGACCAGAAAGCGCCGCTGGCGACGTCCCGCAGGTAGCAGAACTGGCCCCAGTTATCGCAGGTGCTGTCTTCGTGCCAACGGGTCACCGCCAGTTCCTGGCAACGGCTGTAGCCGCCGCCGGCGCTGCTGACCATGACGTGGTAACGGCCGTTGGACAGCAGTTGCACGGCGGGGCGCTTGCGGTCCGGGTCGGCGAACACCCGCAGCTTGGTTTCGTGCCCGCGCGCCGCTTCGTCGGCGGCCGGGGCGCTGGAGGCGTGCAGGTACTGGGCGGCGGTCTTCGGCACCCGCTCCTGCAACAGCAGGGCGGTGGCCTGGAACTGCGGGTCGGACTCGAAGCGGCGTTGCATGGGCTGATCCAGCAGGCGCCAGGCCAGGGCCAGCAGGCTCATGCCCTGGTGGTGGGCCATGAACTGTTTGACCACCGCGTAGTTCTGGCCTCGGGGCAGGCGCGCCGGGGTGTAGTCCACGGCTTCGTAAAGGCCGAAACGTCCGCCCAGGCCCAGTTCGCTGAGGCGTTGCAGGTTCTGGCAGGCGGCCTGGGGCGCGATCATCAGCGCCAGCACACTGGCGTAGGGCGCCACCACGCTGTCTTCACCCAGGCCGCGCTTGAGGCCCAGGCCCGGTACGCCGAAGGCCCGGTATTGGTAATTGAAGTGGGCGTCCAGGGTGTTGTAGCCCGACTCGGACACGCCCCAGGGAATGCCCAGTTGCTGGCCGTGCTCGATCTGCAGGGTCACGGCGGCGCGGCAGGTCTGGTCCAGCAGGGTACCGGGGTAGTTGGGCATCACCAGCATCGGCATCAGGTATTCGAACATCGAGCCGGACCAGGACAGCAGCACCGGCTGGCCGCCATGGCTGGTGAGCAGACGGCCGAGGGAGAACCAGCCTTCCTGGGGCAGTTGGCCCTGGGCGATGACCACAAAGTTGGTCAGGCGCACTTCCGAGGCCAGCAGGTCGTAGTAGCCGGCGTCGAGCTTGCGTTCGTCGGCGTTGTAGCCGATCACGAACAGGTTGCGCCGGACGTCGTAGAGGAAGCCGAAGTCCATCTCGGCCATGCGCTGCACCTGTTCGGCCAGGCGAGCGACAACTGCTAGGCGCTCGCTGGCCAGCTCGCGCACCGCCAGCACCTGAGGCTGCAGGGCCGGGGCCCAGTGTTCGGGTTGCAGCTGGGCCAGTTGCCGCCAGCTCAAGACCGGAGCGGGGCTGCCATCGAGCAGGGGCGGCAGGGCAAAGCGTTGCTGTTCTTCACGGATGTCCGTGACCTGGGCCAGCAATGCCTGTTGCCAGAAGTCCGGCTCGTCGAGGGCGGTGGTGGTGGGGAAGTCGGTGCGCTCGATCTGCCCAAGCAGGGCTTGCAACCCGGCCTCGGCACCCTCGGCCAGGGTCGCCACGCTGCGTGCCTGCTGAATCAGGGCTTCGGTGGCGTGCGGCGTCAGGCCGGCATCGCGCAGGGTTTCGTGGAACACTTCCAGGGTGTCCGCCAGCCCGGTGACCAGGCGCGCCGCGGGCAAGGGTTGGTCGGCCAGGGCCAGCAGGCCGGGGCGCAGGGTCAGCAGTAACCCGGCCAGGTTGCCGCTGTCCACGGTGGATACGTACAGCGGTGGCAGGGGCTTGAGGGTCTGGGTGTCGTACCAGTTGTAGAAGTGCCCGCGATAACGCTCAAGCAAGGCCATGCTCGCCAGGGACTGGTCCAGGCGGTGCAGCAGGCGGCTGCTGCTCAGGTAGCCAAAGTCGTGGGCTGCCAGGTGCGACAGCAGGGCCATGCCCAGGTTGGTCGGCGAGGTGCGGTGGGCGACCACCGCCTGAGGCTGTTCCTGGATATTGTCCGGGGCCAGCCAGTGGTCCGCCGGGCCGACGTACTGGTCGAAGAAGGCCCAGGTGCGCCGCGCCAGGCGGTGGAGAAAGCGCAGTTCGTCGCTGGACGGGTGGAACGCAGCCTGGGACGAAGGTCGGCTCAGCCACCAGGCGATCGCCGGGCCGGCCAGCCACAGCAGGATAAAGGGCCCGGCTGCCAGCAGCACGTCGGGGGTGGGCAGCAACAGTGCCAGCAGCACCAGGCCCAGGGCTGGGGCAATCCACTGGCTGCGGTACAGCTCGGCCAGGGGGTTGCCCTGGCTGCGCTCCACTTCCCGCGAGGGCTGCCACTGCAACAGGCGGCGCTTGCTGAACAGCATGCGCCACAGGGTGCGGCCAATGGCGTCGAGGCTGTACCAGGTTTCATAGGGCAGCCAGACCAGGGGCAGCAGGGCCCGGGTGAACTGTTGGGCGCAGGCCTGGAAGGCCGCACCCAAGTGCTGTTCGAGGGGCACGTCGACGGTTTTCTGCATCAGCTCCTGGAGGGCGCTGGACAGCGGCTGGATCAGTACCAGCAACAGCACGGCGAAGGTCCAGGACAGGGGCTGGTTGGTGCCCAGCCAGCCCCACAACAGCATGGTCAGGAAGGCCGCCGGCTCCAGGCTGCGGCGCAGGTTGTCGGCAATCTTCCAGCGTGCCAGGGCGCTCAGGCGATTGCGCGTCACCCCTTTGCGCGCCCAGGCCCACGGCAGCAGCCAGGGCAGCAGTTGCCAGTCACCGCGGATCCAGCGATGGCGGCGCTTGACGTCGGCGCTGTAGCGCGACGGGTATTCCTCGAACAGTTGCACATCGCTGAGCAGCCCGGAGCGGGCGTAGCAGCCCTCGATCAGGTCGTGGCTGAGCACCCGGTTGTCCGGGAAGCAGTCCTTGAGCGCGTGCTCGAAGGCGTCCACGGCATAGATGCCCTTGCCGATAAAGGAGCCGTGTTCGAACAAGTCCTGGTACACGTCGGAGACGGCCCGGGTGTAGGGGTCGACCCCGGCCTCGCTGCCGAACAGCCGGGCATAGGCCGAGCGTGCACTGCTGGGCAGGCTGATGCCGACCCGTGGCTGGAGAATGGCGTAGCCGGCACTGATCTGCCCGCTGCGCGGGTCCAGTCGCGGGTGGTTGAGGGGGTGGTCCATGGCGCCGACGCATTGCTGCGCCACATCCCGGGGCAGTTGGGTGTCGGTGTCCAGGGTGATCACGTAGCGGATCGGCGGCAGGGCCTCGAAGGCGCCGACGATCAGGCAGAAGCGCTCGCGGCCCTGGCCCCGCAGCAAGGCGTTGAGTTCGGCAAGTTTGCCGCGCTTGCGCTCGTAACCCATCCAGCAGCCTTCGGCGGCGTTCCAGCGCCGTGGCCGGTGCAGCAGGAAGAAACGCTCGGCGCCGGTGTCGGGGTACTTGCGGTTCAGGGCCTCGATCAGTTGCCGGGCCAGGCCGAGCAGCGCGGCGTCTTCGGCCAGGGTTTCGCTGGCGGCGTCCATGAAGTCGCTGAGCAGGGCGAAATGCAGGTGCGCATCACGGTTGGCCAGAAAGCGCACTTCCAGGCCTTCCACCAGTTCTTCGACGTCTGCGGCATTGGCGAACAGGGTCGGCACCACCACCAGGGTCCGGGCGTCGGCCGGGATGCCTTCGCTGTAATCCAGGCGCGGCAGGATGCACGGCGCCACGGTCAGGGTCACCAGCCAGTTGATCAGGCCGATGGCCAGGCGGCTGCTCATCAGCAGGGTCGGCACCCCCAGCAATGCCAGCACCCAATAGGGTTGGCCCTCGTCGTGGATGGCCTGGAGAAAGGTCCAGGCCAGCAGCGTCGAGAGCACCAGCACCGGGGCCAGGAAGAAGCTCAGGGGCGCGCGCACCAGCAGGCGTTGCCAGCGTGTACCGATGGGCACCTTGGCCCCCAGTCGCTGTTCCAGTTGCGTGCGGCCGGGGCCCACCAGGTAGTAGCCGACATGCCGGGCGACCTCGGCCTCGGCCGAGTCGGGCGCGCCCTGGCGGGCCAGGTCAATGGCGGCCAGGGCCACTTGGTCCTCGCTCTGCGGGCAGCGCCGGGCCAGACGTTCGAGTACATGCCGATAGTGGTCGCGGGTGGCGAAGTCCATGCGCGGGTAGACCGCTGCCGGGTCGCTGCGCAGGGCCTGTTCGACGTGGCTCAGGCGCTCGACGAAGTCGCGCCAGTTGGTCGACGACAGCAGGCGCAGGCTGGCGATGCTGTTGCTGATGGAAACCTGGTCCGCGGCCTGTTGCTGGGCATCGAGTTGCACCAGGCGTTCGATGTTCAGCCCCGACTCCCCCAGCAACTGTTCGATCCAGGCCAGGGGCAGCACCAGGGCGGCGTTCTGCCCTTGCAGGCGGCGGGCCATTTCGGCGACGAAAGAGGCGGTCATCGGCGGTTCGGAGCGGGCCAGGTCAGCCACGGTCAGCACCACGCTCTTGGCGTCCTGCTCGGCGGTCTCGATCAGGCGGTCGGCCCAGTCGTTGGCCAGGTTGCGTTCGTCCCAGTTGGCCATGACCCGCGAGGCCACGCGGCGCAGGTTCTCGATCAGCGCCAGGCGCAGCATGATCGGAATGGCCCACAGCTCACCGAGCTTGAGCGGCATCACGCTCTGATAGCACTCGACAAAGCGGCTCAGGCTGTCGGCGTCGATGCGTCCGTCGCCATGGGAGATGGTTTCCAGGGCGATGTCGTAGACCCGTGGCTGGCCCGCCGAGGCGCCTTCGGCCAGGCGCGGCAGTTGCCGGCTGTAGCCACGGGGCAGGTGGCTCTGGGTGGTGCGGATCTGTTCTTCCACCAGGTAGAAGTTGTCCAGCAGCCATTCGGCGGCCGGGGTGCTGCGTCGGGTGGACAGCGGTGCGCTGCTCAGGGCCTTGCAACTGCTGGCCAGGGTTGCAGCGTTGTCGGCCAGGCGCGCCAGCAGCCCGTCGTTGTGGTTGTCTTGGCTGAGGCGGTGTTGCTGGGCCAGCAGGGTGCCGTGGCGGGCCATCTGTTCGGCGTTGAACAGTTCCGAGCGCAGCAGGGGCTCGTGGGTGAACGTGCGCCGGGCATCATGCCATTGGCGGTAGTAAGCGGCAGGCAGACGCCAGAACCGAAAGAGTGCGTGGGTCCAATGACTGTCCATGTGTTCCTTGGCAGGGCGTGCCCGGCACGGGCCGATGGCCACGGGCGGGCAGGAAATGGGGCAGGGCCGGCGCTCCGACCGGGGGTCGCGAGGGCCATGCAAGACGCAACTTCTCAGGGTTCGAGTCTGGTCAATGCGTGAGGGGCTGTCTGTGCGCTGACGAACATAGCCGCGTTGTTCGTGGGGGTTGACCGCTCATCGGCTGGTTAAAATCATTCGTCCTTTGCGGTTGTCGACCTTTTGCTGGGCGTATGGCGGCGTGGAATGCGTTGTCGGGCCCAATCACAGGCGAACCTACACATGTTGGATCTCGACGACTTCAGGTTCCAATCCCATCAGTTGTTGATCGAACTGGACGCGGCCACCAGCGAAATGATGAAACTGGTCTCCTGCCGGCAGACCACTGGCGCGCAGTGGGACCTCGCCAGCCAGCGCCAGCACGTGGCCTATGAAGACTGGAACCGCTTTCTCAACCAGCCGGTGAGCCGTAACTGAGGCGGGCATTTAATCTGCCTGGGTACGGCCGAGTGCGGTGATAATACCGGTCATTTTCACCGCCGAGTCCACCAACGCCATGTTCGAAATCCACGCCTTCGACCCCGTCCTGTATCGCCGCCAGACCCGTCACAGCACCTTGATCATCGCCCTGATTTTCCTCAGCCTGGCCATGCTCCTGTCTAGCTTGGCGGTGTACACCTGGGGCACCCCGGGCGGCGACAACCTGCGCCTGAACATCGCGGGCGTGGCGGTGGGCTTTTTGCTCAGTGCCCTGCTGGTGCGCCAAGTGTTCTGGAGCCAACCCTGGATGGCTGCGGCGGTCTATGGCTGGCGGCTCAAGCGCAACCTGATGCGCGTGACCAACGTCATGCACCAGGTCGAAGCCGGGGTCAGCGCTGACAACCCAGAGGCGCTGAAGCTGTTGCGCTTCTATCACCAGGGCCTGAGCCAGATGCACCAACTGGACGCCAACACCAGCGCCCTCAGCCAGGAACAGCGCGCCATCGATGCCCATCGCCAACGCCTGGAAACCCTGGGCATCGACAGCGATCAACCGCGCCTCGACCCGCAATGGCTGGAAGCGGTGAAACGTATTCCGGCGGCGCGTTGAAGCCAGTGTGCTGTTCCATTGATCCCTTGTTTGTGAGTTGTGTCGAAGTAGATACATCAAGCTGAAAAAAACATGAATGAGATGGATTATCAATATCATTCAATTTTCAAGATTAATCCTATAGACTCCGCCAGCGCTGGGGCTAACCGCCATCGGCCGACCGTCAAAAACATAAAAAACGACGTGGGTGGAGCGAATCATGGGTATCAAGAAGCACACATTGGCCTGGGCTGCGGGGTCGGCTCTGTGCCTGGGTAACAGCGCCTGGGCCGCGCCTGCGCCAGAGCCGCTGGAGATTGCACCGGTGACGGTGACCGGCGAGAAAATGAACCGCACCCTGGAGCAGACCCAGTCCAGCGTGGTGGTGGTGACCGACGAAGAGCTGCGTGAGCACGCGGACCAAAGCCTGGTGGATGTGTTTGCCCGCACGCCGGGTGTCTACACCCAGGCCGGCAACGAAAACTGGGGCATTCGTGGAGTGCCGGTGTCCGGCTTCGACGACCAGGGCCCGGCCACCCTCAATGGCGCAGTCTCGGTGTTTATCGACGGTGCCCAGCAGCCCAACCGAGCCCTGACCCTGAGCCCGACGCCACTCTGGGACGTGGAGCAAGTCGAGGTGTTCCTCGGCCCGCAGTCCACCACCCAGGGCCGCAACTCACTGGCCGGGGCCGTGGTCATCCAGACCAAGAACCCCACATTCGAACCGTCCTTTTCAGCCCAGACCAACGTCGGCAACTACGGTGAACGCGGCACGGCCGTGGCCGGTGGCGGTGCCTTGGTGGACGACAAGATTGCCGGGCGTATCGCCGTGGACTATCAGGAAGGCGATGGCTACATTCGCAACATCACCCGGGACGACGACGCTAACCCGCGTCGCACCAGTAACGCCCGGGGCAAGTTGCTGATCCTGCCCAATGATGATGTGGATGTGCTGCTGACCTACGCCCACGGCGAGCACCGCCAGGGCGACAACTCGATCCTGCGCAGCAATGGCAAGGTGCGCTACTACAAGATCGCCTCCGACACTGAGGTGTATGACAGCCTCAAGCAGGACACCGTCAGCGCCAAGGTGGACTACCGCCTGAACGACGCCTGGACCCTGACCAGCCTCACCGCCAATACCCGCACCGACTACAGCGCCCGGCTGGACTTCGACCAGAGCGCCGACGCCAACCAGGTGGTGCTGCGCAGGCAGGACGGCGAGCTGTTCAGCCAGGAGCTGCGCCTGGGTTACCAGGGCGACAGCCTGCGGGGTTTTGTCGGTGCCTATTACGGCCGCACCCGCAATGAGTTCCACGACCGCTTGCTGGTCAATAGCCAGTTGTTCGGCGCCACCCGTGGCGACACACAGATTGAAAACCAGGCGCTGTTCGGCGAACTCAACTGGACCTTCGCCCCGAGCTGGACCCTGATCACCGGCCTGCGCCTGGACCACGAGCAGAACGACACCGACGTCGACCAGGACGATTTCTCCAGCCCTGGCCAGGTCAACAAATCCTTCAACGCGTTTTTGCCGAAAATCGGCATCGACCATGAATTGGCCACAGACCAGTTCGTCGGCTTCATGGTGCAGAAAGGCTATCGTGGCGGAGGCGTCAACGTCCGAGCTGGGGGCGGGCACGAAGCCTACGATCCGGAATACACCACTAACTACGAGCTGTCCTATCGCGGTGCCTGGTTCGACAAGAGCCTGCGGGCCCGGGCCAACCTCTATTACACCGACTGGAAAGACCAACAGGTCAGCGTGCTCGACAGCACCAGCAACTTCGTCCACGTGTTCAACGCTGGCAGTAGCGACATCAAGGGCCTGGAAGTCTTCATTGAAAAAGACCTCAGCCAGCAGCTGACCCTTACCGCCAGTGCGGCCTATACCGATGGCAAGTACAAGGACTTCGTCACCGGCAACGGTCAGGACATGAGCGGCCAGTCTTTCCTCTACGCGCCCAAGTACAAGCTGTCGGTGGGGGGCACCTATCGCTTCGACAATGGCCTGAGCCTCAACACCGACGTTACCTACCAGGACCGCAGCCCGTCGCAATACGATTTCGACTCGACGGGCAACGTCAGCGGTGTGCGCAAGAGCGATGACTACGTGCTGGTCAACTTCAATGGCGAGTACAAAGTCACCCGCAACATTGCGGTCTCGGCGTACGTGAAAAATGCCTTCAACAGGCAATACGTCACCAACAACCGTGATGACGCCGACCGCGACGACGACATCATTGATGTCGGCGCGCCGCGAACCTTCGGCATGGCGTTGCGTTACGACCTCTAAGGCGCATATGGGCGACGGGTCCGGCGCCCGTCTTGGGCGCCGGACGGGGTGGCGGTCTGTCAGGGCTGGGCGAGGAACTGCAGCAGTGCGGCGTTGAACAGCGCCGGGTCCTGGAGAAAGGCGAAGTGGCTGGCGTTGGGCAGGATCAGCAGCCCGGCGCCGGGGATGGTTGCCGCCAGGTATTCGGTGTGGTCGCGCTTGATGGCTTCGTCGCGGTCGCCGTCGACGATCAGCACCGGGGTGCGGATCTTGCCCAGGTCGGCGTCGCTCCAGTTCGGCTGGCTGGCCCACATATGGCTGATCTGCTCGACAAAAGCGTCATATTCCTTGGGCGTCGGCGACAGCTTGGCGTACTCCTTGCCGGCCCGTTCGATGTAGGCGGCGAAGGTCGGATCCTTGTCGACGTTGTCCTTGACCCCCGAGGTCTGGCTGTTGGCGGCAAAGGCAAATACCTTGCCGACGCGGGTCGGGTGACGCTGGGCCAGGTCCAGGCCAAGGATGGCGCCATCGCTCCAGCCGACGATGTCGGCCTTGGGGATCTTCAATTGGTCGAGCACCGCCACCACGTCATCGGCCATCAGGTCGTAGCCGAAGGGGCGTGCGTCTCGCGAGCTGCGGCCGTGGCCACGGCTGTCTAGGGTGATGACCCGGTGCTGCGCGGCCAGGGCCTTGACCTGCAAACCCCAGTAGTCGGAGTTGGCCAGACCGCCGTGCAGCAGCACCACCGGCGAACCCTGGCCGGTGCTGGTGTAGTAGAGCTTGACCCCGTTGACCTGGGCATAGCCGGATTGGGCCGTGGCAACGGGCGCCGGGGTCGGCGGCAGGGTTTGCCAGCGTTCGGCGGCCTGGACGCTGGTCAGGGCGCCGAGCAGGCAGAGTGTGGCGAGCAAGCGTAGGGGCATGGGACGGTCCTGTCTGAAGGGGAGGGCAGTACAGCGTAGCCAATCCGCCCAGGCTTGAGATGAGGGCTGTTTAGGCCTTTTGCTTATGACCTGCAGCGGGTGTGATCTAAGGCGGACCATCGCCTGGCCGGAGGAACAGGCGATGAAGCGGGCCGGCGACACCGCCGGAACCCGCTCCAGTGGCGGCTGAGTTGGGTTACAGCGCCGCTTGCGGGCTGCGTCCGAGCACTCGGGAGTATTCCTCCTTGGCCTGCTGCTCGGTGAATTCCCCCGACCATTTGGACACCACCACCGTCGCCACGCTGTTGCCGATGGTGTTGCAGGTGGCGATCGCCATGGACATGAAGCGGTACACGCCGAACAGCAGTGCCAGGCCTTCGGCGGGCAGCACGCCGATGGCGGTGACGGTGGCGGCAAACACCACGAAGCTGCCGCCGGATACCGCCGCTGCGCCTTTGGAGGTCACCAGCATGATGGCGATGATGCCCAGCTGTTGTTCCCAGCTCAGGGGCACGCCGTAGGCGTTGGCGATAAACAGCACGCACAGCGACATGTAGATCGAGGTGCCATCCAGGTTGAAGGCGTAGCCGGTGGGCAGCACCAGGCCGACGCTCTGTTTCGAGCAGCCGAATTTCTCCAGCTTCTGCAGCAGGCGCGGCAGGGCGCTTTCCGAAGAGGCGGTGCCGAGGACAATAAAGACTTCATCCTTGATGTACTTGAGGAAGCGCCACAGGCTGAACCCGGACAGTCGGCACACCACGCCCAGCACCACGAAGATAAAGAAGGCCACGCAGACGTAGAACATCAGCACCAGGTTGGCCAGGGACATCAGCACCGCGGTGCCGTTGCTGCCGACGGCGTAGGCCACCGAGCCGAAGGCGCCGAGGGGGGCGAACTTCATGATCAGGTTGATGAACTCGAAGAAGCACTCGGAGATGCGGTTCAGGCCGTCCTCGATCACCGAACGACGCTCGGGTTTCAGGGCCAGCAGGGCGAAGCCGAACAGCACCGAAATCACCAGCACCTGCAAGAGTTGCCCACCGGCGAAGGCGCCGACGAAGTTGTCCGGGAAGATGCCGTAGATGAAGTCCATGGTCGAGGCCGGCGCATGGCCCTTGGCAACGGCCGCGCTGGCTGCCGCAGCCGCCGCGCTGCTGGGGTGGGCGTCGTGCATGCTGGAGCCGATCTGCAGCAGGTTGCCCCACAACAGGCCGATGGCCAGGGCGATGGTGGACACCACCTCGAAGTAGATCAGGGCGCGCAGGCCGACTTTGCCGACGCGCTTGATATCGCCCGCCGAGGCGATGCCGTGGACCACGGTGAAGAACACCAGCGGGGCGACGGCGGTCTTGATCAGCTTGAGGAAGATGTCGCCGAGGATTTTGAACTTGGCCGCCCATTCCGGCGCCAGGAAGCCGAAGGCGATGCCCAGCAACATGGCGGCGACGACCTGGAACGTCAGGTCCTTGTAGAACGGTTTTTTTGCGGGGGTGGATGACATGTCTGTGATCTCATTGTTGTTATGGTTCGGGTACTGAAAACGGCGGAGAACCCCTGTGGAGCCGGCAAGTCGGCGACAGCAACCTGGCAATGGATGCATCAGGTGACTGACTCACCGCGATCGCCGGCAAGCCGGCTCCTACAGGGCGTTCGGGGTCAGCGGGGAACGGCACCCTCGCGCGCCAGGGCGATGTCCACCATCTGCGGCGCCAGGCCCAGGTAGTTGGCCGGGTCGGTGAGGCGCTGCAGTTCGGCCAGGTCCAGTTGGGCGGTGGCTTCGCCTTGGGCCAGCAGGGCGTCCAGCAGGCTGGTGCCTTGGTCGTTGGCCAGGCGGCAGGCGGCGTACACCACGTCGTGGGCCACTTGGCGACCGAGGGCCGGGGCCAGGCCCATCATCACGGCTTCGGCCACGATCAGGCCCTGGGTCATGTCGAGGTTCTTGCGCATGCGCTCGGTGCGCACTTCCAGGCCGGCCAGCATGAACTTGGCCTGACCCAGGGAGGCGGCGCTCAGGGCGAAGGCTTCGGGGATGGCAATCCACTCGGCCTGCCACGGGCCGGTGGAGCGCTCGAAGTCCTGGATCATTGCGTCAAGCATCAGCCCGGCGTGTTGGCGCACGCCCTTGGCGGCGGCGTACATCAGTTCGCAGGAAATCGGGTTGCGTTTCTGCGGCATGGTGCTGCTGGCGCCACGGCCCTTGACGAAGGGTTCGTACACTTCGCCCAGCTCGCTGGTCATCATCATCATCACGTCCAGGGCGATCTTGCCCAGGGAACCGGTCACCAGGCCGAGGAAGTTCAGGGCTTCGGCCAGGCCGTCCCGGGCCACGTGCCAGGTGGCCTGAGGCACGCCGAGGCCGAGTTCGGCCATCAACGCTTCCTGCACTTCCAGGCCTTTGTCGCCGAGGGACGCCAGGGTGCCCGCGGCACCGGCGAATTGGCCGATTTCCACCCGTGGACGCAACTCCACCAGACGCTCGGCGTGGCGGTCAAACATGCTCAGCCACACCGCGCACTTGTAGCCGAAGGTGATCGGCAGGGCGTGCTGCAGGTGGGTCCGGCCGGCCATCGGCGTGTCGCGGTAACGCAGCGCCAGCTCGGCCAGCAGCCCGCGCACGGCCTGGATATCACGCTCGACGATGGCCAGGGCAGCGCGCACTTGCAGGACCACGGCGGTGTCCATGATGTCTTGGGTGGTGGCGCCCCAATGCACATAACGCCCGGCTTCGCCGCAGGTCTTGGACAGTTGTTCCACCAACGGCAGGATCGGGTAACCGACGATTTCGGTTTCGTGCTGCATCAACGCCAGGTCGAGGGATTCGTAGGTGGCCAGTTCGGCGATCTGCTCGGCGGCCTCGGCCGGGATCACCCCGCAACGGGCCTCGGCGCGGGCCAGGGCCACTTCCACTTCGATGTAGCGTTCGATCAGGGCTTTGTCGGAAAACACGCCGCGCATTTCGGCGGTGCCGAACATGTCACGGAACAGGGCGGAGTCGAAGACGGTGCTGGACATGGGTCAATCCTGATATGTTGTTATTGATCGGACATATTTAATATGTCCGTACATAATTCTTACGTGGCCGCTGATACACTGTCAACTCGTTGAACGCTCGGGACTGATGAAAGGTATGAACCAGACGCGCTATGCGGTTGTGGCGAAGGATTTGATGGAAGCGATCGCCAGTGGGCGCTACCCCGTGGGCAGCCTGTTGCCCACCGAGTTCGAGCTGTGTGAGCTGTACGAGGTGAGCCGCCACACCGTGCGCGCGGCCATTACCCAGTTGCAGAGCCAGGGGCTGGTGTCGCGGCGCAAGCGGGTGGGCACCCGGGTCGAGGCCAGCACGCCACGGGGCGGGTATTCACAGTCCCTGGATTCGGTGTCGGACTTGGCGCACCTGGCGGAAACCCAGATCCGCAGCATTCAGAACGTGCGCCATTTCGTGGCCGATATCGCCGAGGCCCGGCGCCTGGGGCTGGAGCCGGGGGAGCACTACTTTTGCGTGTCGAGCATCCGTGTCGACCAGCAGCACCCGGAAGCGCCGCTGTGCTGGACCGATGTCTACGCCCAGGATATTTATGCCGAGGTGATTGAACTGGCGCGCGAACGTCCCGAGCAGTTGATCGCCGCCCTGATCGAAGAGCATTTCGGCCGCCATATCGAGGTGGTGGACCAGCAAGTGCGTGCGGTGCTGCTGACCCCGGAGATTGCCAAGCGCCTGAATGCCGAGGCCGCCGCTCCTGGCCTGAAAATCACCCGGCATTACCGCGATGAGCAGGGGGCGCTGATGGTGGTCTCCGAGACCACCCACCCCGACGACCGCTTCACCCTGACCATGCAGATGAAACGCGAAAAGACCCCGGTGGCCTGACCCCGCCAGCGCTTGGCTGCGGCGGCTGCCCATTGCGGCCGCCCGGGCTGTCGGTGATCTGGTTATAAATTCAGATCATATTGATATAAGTCGTTATAAGAAAAATCGCTATGCTGCCGCCTGAAATTTATATGGCCCTTTGTAGGACATGGTTAATGGATGTCGGTAATTTTGGTTTTGTTGCAGCGGGCCTGATCGTTGGTTTTATCGTAGGCATGACAGGCGTCGGCGGCGGTTCGCTGATGACCCCCATTCTTTTGTGGTTCGGCATTAACCCGGCGACCGCCGTGGGCACCGACCTCTTGTACGCCGCCATCACCAAATCCGGTGGTGTGCTGGTGCATCAGAAGAACAAGAACATCGACTGGAAGATCACCGGCTGGCTGACCTTAGGCAGCGTGCCGGCGGTGCTGGCGACCCTGTGGTTCCTGAAGAACCTGGACAGCGACCCGCAAGCCTTGAACTCGGTGATCAAGCAAGCCTTGGGCTTTGTGCTGCTGCTGACGGCGCTGGCGATCCTGTTCAAGAAAAAGCTGCTGGCCTTTGCCCAGCGGCACGCTGGTGATCACTACCAGCTCAGCGATCGCAACCTCAACGGCTTGACCGTGGTCACCGGCCTGGTGCTGGGCACCATGGTTGCCCTGACCTCCATCGGGGCGGGCGCCCTGGGCACCGTGGCGCTGTTTATTCTCTACCCGTTCCTGGCCACCAAGCGCCTGGTGGGCACCGAGATTGCTCACGCCGTGCCCCTGACCTTGGTGGCCGGCCTGGGCCATGCCAGCATGGGCAACATGGACTGGAGCCTGTTGGGCTTTCTGTTGATGGGTTCCTTGCCGGGCATCTGGGTCGGCAGCCACATGACCGGCCGGGTCTCCGATGAACTGCTGCGGCCGTTCCTCGCGGTGATGCTGTTCTCCATCGGCTTCAAGCTGGCGTTCTGAGCCAGTGCTGCTGGCGGTCGCCGGTTCAACCGGCGGCCAATTGCTCCAGCAGGCGATAACCCTCGTCCCAATCCCCCAAGCCGCTGCTGCTATTCAGGTGCCCCCTGGCGCCGACTTCCAGCAGTTGCGCACCGCGCCGCGCGGCCCAGTCGCGGGCGTAGTCAAGCTCGGCATAGGGGTCATTGCTACTGGCGACCACTTGGCACGGGAAGTCCAACGGCACCACTGGCGTGTGGCTGAAACCAACGGTCGCCGCCGTGGGGAATGCCTGCGCCTGTGGGTCGGGTACCGCCACCAGCAACGCTCCGCGCACCCGGCCCTGGCGGGTGTCGGCGGCGGCCCAATGGGCCAGTGCCAGGCAGCCCAAACTGTGGGCAACCACCAGGGTTTCGGGGCCCATGCTCAGCAGTTGGCGGTCGATGGCCGCGACCCAGTCGGCGCAATCCACTCGTTTCCAGTCGGGCACCTGCAGCCGCTGCCAATCGGGGTGCCTGGCCTGCCAGCGGCTCTGCCAGTGGGCCGCGTCCGAGTTGCCGATTCCGGGTATCACCAGCACCGCTTTGTCCATTCGCCTGACTCCTTGAAAAGAGCCCAAAGCTTAGGCCCGGGCCAGCGCGGAAAACAGCACGCGCCCCATGAAAGCTTGGTAGATTTCGCCGCTATTCCTGGAAAAACACAGGCCCGACAAATGAAACCAAAGTCACCCGAACTGGACCGCCTGGATTGGCGGATTATCGAAACCCTGCAGCAGGATGGGCGCATCACCAGCACCGAGTTGGGCAAGCGCATCGGCCTGTCGCAACCAGCGGTGACCACGCGCATTCGCCGTCTCGAAGACTTGGGGGTGATCGAGGGCTACAGCGCCCGGGTCAATCATGCCTTGCTCGGACGGCCGATCCGCGCCCTGATCCGCCTGCGCACCAGCCACGCGCAGATCGGCCGCTGCCTGGAGACCTTCGAGCAGACCGGGGAAATCATCGAGGCCGACCGGGTGACCGGGGAAGACTGTTTTGTGCTGCGGGTGGTGGTGGCGCAGATGGAGCGCCTGGAGCAGATCATCGACAGCCTGGCGGTCTTGGGTGCGGTGACCACCTCGATCATCCTCGCCAGCTACCCGCGCAAGGTGCTGGCCGAGGTGCGCGAGTAGGGGCTTCAGGCCCGGCGATAAAGGGCCAGGAAGGCTGCGAGGGAGAGCAGGGTGGCGCCGCAGCATTTGTTCAGGCGGCGCATGCCCGTGGCGGTCAGGTAACGGGCCGCTTGTACACCGCCGGCGGCGTACAGGGCCATGACCAGGATATCGACCCCGGCCGACACCAGGGCGAGGATCGCGTACTGGGGCAGGGTCGGCTGACTGGGGTCGACGAACTGCGGCAGGAAGGCGGTGAAAAACAGCAGCACCTTGGGGTTGGTCAGGGCCACCGAGAAGCTGCGGCGGAACACCTCGCCCTGACGCGCGCCGGCACTCACCTGGGCGCTGTCTAGGGCGGCCGGCGTGCTGCGCCATAACTGCAGGCCCAGCCAGGCCAGGTAGCCCACGCCCAGCCACTTCAAGATCTCGAACAATTGCTGCGACGCCAGCAGCATGGCACCCAGGCCCAAGCCGACCGCGGCGACGATGAGGATGTCCGACAGTGCGGCGCCGGCCATGCCCATCGCCACCAGGCGGCGGTTGCGCGAGGTGCCGTTGGCCATGGCCAACAAGGAGGTCGGGCCGGGGATCAGGGCGCCGATAAAGCAACTGGAGGTGTAGAGCATCAGGGTTGTGAGGTTCATGCAGCAGCGCTCGGAGCAAGTGCGTGGGAGGGGCGTCGGGGGATCATGCCCAATAGTCGACGGCGAATAAAGACCGCTGGCCGCACCTCTGCGGGATGTGGCTGATGGGGATCAACTTTCGCCGTTCACAGGTGTCAGTTACTCTGCGCGGGCACAGTGGTCAGCACCGTCAACAACTCTCCCTCCTCAAGTGGCTCGGTACATGACTATTTCTTCTCTTGGCAGCCCGTCTTCCGATGCACCGCGTGGTGGCGTCATGGGCGCTGCCATTCGGGGCCATGACTGGTCGTCGTCACCCCTGGGCGCTATCGAGCACTGGCCGGATGTGTTGCGCAATACCTTGAGCCTGGTACTTGAATCCCCCGAGAGCCTGTACCTGCTCTGGGGGCCGGACAGGGTCTTTCTGTTCAACGATGCTTACCGGCCGATCCTCGGCCCACGGTTGGACAGTGCCCTGGGACAGACCATCGACACCCTCTGGGCCGATGCCTGGCCCCAGGTGCAGCCGTTGGTGGAACAGGCCTATGCCGGCCAGGCCTGCCGTCTGATCGACATGCCGATCACCATGCAGCGCTTTCCCGGTGAGGATCAGACCTGGTGGTCGTTCTCCATGAGCCCGGTGTACGACGAGGCCCGTGAGACGGTGGTGGGCATGCTCTGCTGCACCGTCGAAACCACTCACCGGGTGTTGCTGGAACAACGTGCGCGGCTTACTGAGTCGAGCCTGCGGGAAACCCGCGAACTCAATACCCGGGTGCTGGCGGCCAGTAACGACTGCATCAAGGTCCTCGATCTGGACGGCAAGTTGTCCTTTATGAGCGAGGGCGGCATGCGGGTCATGGAGGTCAGCGACTTCAACGCAATTCGCGGCTGCCCCTGGCCGAGCTTCTGGGAAGGCCAGGGCAACGCCGAGGCCTTGGCCGCCATCGAAGCGGCGAAGAACGGCCGGTCGGCGCGCTTTCTGGAGGCGGCCAACACCTTGCTGGGCAACCGCAAGTGGTGGGATGTGCAGGTCTCGCCGATGTTCGACGAAGCCGGGCAACCGGAGAAGATCCTGTGCATTTCCCGCGATGTCACCGCCACCCGCGAGGCCGAGGAAGAGTTGCGCCGGGTCAATGAGTCCCTGGAGCAGCGGGTCCAGGAGCGCACCCAGGACCGCGACCGCATCTGGCGCTTGTCCGCCGACCTGATGATCGTCGCCCGTTTCGACGGCAGCATTGTCGCTGCCAACCCGGCCTGGACCCGACTCCTGGGGTGGAGCCAGGAGCAACTGGTGGGGCGCAGCTTCCACGAACTGGTGCACCCCGAGGATCGTTCCGCCACCTTGGCCGTCACCGGCGATCTGGCCCAGGGCAGCAGCGTCGGCAACTTTGAAAACCGCTACCTGCACCAGGACGGTTCCTATCGCAGCGTGTCCTGGACAGCCGTGCCGGACCGCAGCTACATCCACGCTGTGGGCCGCGATACCCAGGCCGAGCGCGAGGCCGCCCTGGCCCTGCGCAAGACCGAAGACGTGCTGCGCCAGGCGCAGAAAATGGAAGCCGTGGGGCAGCTCACCGGGGGCGTGGCCCATGACTTCAATAACCTGCTGACGGTGATCCGCTCGTCCACCGACCTGCTGCGGCGCAACCTCAGCGAGCAGCGCCGGCAGGTGTACATCGACGCGATTTCCGACACCGTCGATCGCGCCAGCAAGCTCACCGGCCAGCTGCTGGCGTACGCCCGCCAGCAGAACCTGCGGCCCCAGGTGTTTGATGTGGGGCGCAGCGTCCAGGCCCTGGGTGAGATGATCAACCCACTGATTGGCTCGTGCATCGAGGTGCGCATCGAGCTGCCTGAGGAGCCGTGTTTTATTCATGCCGACGCCGGTCAGTTTGACACTGCCTTGATCAACATGGCGGTCAACGCCCGCGACGCGATGCAGGGCGAAGGTCTGTTGGTGATTGCCGTGGAGCGGGCGCACAGCACCCCGGCCCATGGCGCCCAGGGCGAGGTGCCGGGGGACTTTGTCGCGGTGTCGCTGACGGACAACGGCTCGGGCATCGACCCGTTGCAGATCGAGCGGATTTTCGAACCGTTCTTCACCACCAAAGAGGTGGGCAAAGGCACCGGCCTGGGCCTGTCCCAGGTGTTCGGTTTCGCCAAGCAATCGGGCGGCGAACTCCTGGTCCAGAGCCAGCCGGGGCAGGGTACGCGCTTCACCCTGTACTTGCCCCGTTCCCTGGAGGCGCCGGGGGCCGAGCCCGAGGTGCGCTCGGTGGCGGTCAACCTGGATGGCCAGGGCGCGACCCTGCTGGTGGTGGAAGACAACCCCGAAGTGGGCGGCCTGTTGGCCCTGGCCCTGACGGAATTGGGTTACCGCATCGAATGGGCCACCAGCGCTGCTGCGGCCCTGGCCTGGCTTGCCAAGGATGCCGGAGCCTTCCAAGCGGTGTTTTCCGATGTGGTGATGCCGGGCATGAGCGGTGTGGAACTGGCCCAGCAGATTCGTCAGCAACACCCCGGGTTGCCGGTGATTCTCACCAGCGGTTTCAGCCCGGCCCTGGCCCAGGGCGATACGCAAGAGTTCGTGTTTTTGCAGAAGCCCTACTCGGTGGCGGCGCTGGCCGAGGCGTTGAGCGAAGCCATCCGGCCTGCTTGAATCTCGGTACGCAATCCATTTTTGGCAAAGGTCAGGACCTCGCCGTCCTCGGGAATCAGTAACCGTTGCGCCAGCCCGGCCCGGTGCGCCGCCGCAGCCAAGGCCTGGCGGCTGACCGGGCAGTGGCTCAGCGCCTGCAGATGGTTGGCCACGACCTGACCGTGGCTGAGGCGGCGCAATTCAAGCAGCTCTTTAATACCCATGATGATCTCGCCGCCCAGGTCGAAGTGCGCGCCGCCGGCCGGTGCCACGCAGACCTCGGGTTGATGGGCCTGGATAAAGTCGCGCAGGGCCGGCGTCAGCAGGGTGTCGCCGCACAGGTACAGGCTCGGTTCGTCGGGCCACTCGATGAAATACCCCACGCCATGCTCCATCAATCGCCCGACCAGCCCGCGCCCATGGACGCAGGGCAGGGTGCGGATCTGCCCGCCGAGAAAGGCCGTCGGCTGCCCGTGTGCGGTGGGCAGGGCCTGGACTTGGAGCCCGCGCGCTTGCAGGTACGGGGCGTCGTGGGCGGTGCAGATCACCGGGATCTGCCGTTGGCGCAGGAACTCCCGCCCGGCCCGGTCCAGGTGGTCGAAATGGCCTTTCTGGCAATGGGTCAGCAGGCAGTGGGTCACTGACTCCAGGGCCGCCGCTGCCGAATCCGGCAAGTCCACCAGCGGGTTGCGCTGCAGCGGCCGTAGCAGGCGCAACGGCGGCAGGCTGTGGCGCGCGCCGAGCATAGGGTCGAGGAGGATCCGATAAGGACCGGATTCGATAATCAGGGTGGCATTGCGAAGCTGATGAAGGCGCATGGCAGACCTCGGTGGCGAAGGCTGCATTGTCTTGGTCGGCGGTGCCTTGCAGAATGGCGGTTTTTGACAATCTGCATTCAATTTCTGCCGGAGCCACGGATGAACATCGGCCTGTTGCTGTACCCCGGTTGCATGCCCGCCGGCTTGCTGGCCTTTGCCGACCTGTTGCACGGCGCTAACCGCCACGCCGGGCGCGAGTTGTTCCACCCACAGTACGTGGCTCTGGCGTCGGGCCCGGTGCGCTGTGCCCACGGCGTGCCGCTGAACGCCGAGGCGGGGCTGGAGCAGACGCCCCTCGATGGCCTGTTGATACCTGGGTTCTGGGCCGAGTCGGCGGCCGACGTCAGCGCGACCCTGGCGGCCAGCGACGCGTTGCTGCAAGCCCTGGCGCGCCAGCGTGGCCCGCAGCTGTGGAGCTATTGCACTGGGGTGGTGTTACTGGCTGCCAGTGGCCAGCTCCAAGGCCGCGCCGCCACCCTGACTTGGTGGTTGCTGGAACCCATGCTGCAGCAGTTTCCCGAGGTGGATTGGCGCAGCGAGCGCACCTGGGTCTTTGATCGCGGCGTGGCCACGGCCAGCGGTGTGGGCGGCTACCTGCCGATCGCCCAGGAGTTGATCCAGCGCCACTTGGGCGCGGAACGCATGCAGCAGTTGAACCAGCTGTTGGTGTTGCCGCGCCCGGTGCAGCCGCACCCGGTCTTTGCCGCCTTGAGCCTGATCCAGCAAGACAGCCCCTGGCTGCGTCGCCTGCAACTGTGGGTCGAACAGACGCCGGCAGAGCAGGCCACCGTGGCGCGCCTGGCACTGGCCATGGGCGTGTCCGAGCGCAGTCTGGCGCGCCGGGTGCGGCTGGAGCAGGGCCAGGCGGTGGGGACGTGGATGCGCTTGGTCAAGCTCAATCAGGTCAGTGAGCGCTTGCTGTTCAGCACCCTGTCGGTGAGCCAGATCAGCGCGGCGCTGGGCTTCAGCAGCGACTCGAACCTGAGCCGCATGTTCAAGCAGCAGACCGGGCTGGCACCGCTGCCTTATCGCCAGCGCTATGGCGCGGCGGGGTGACGGCGGCCCTGGGGCTGTGCTCCAATTTGGCCCCGGCCGCCGACGCTGATTCTGTGTCTGAACCCATGCCCAAACCGATACCTGAAGCCCGCTGGACCCTGAGCATTCCCTTGCGCTTGATCGAAGCGCGCTACGGCCCTGGCAATTTCGACGATGCCGGCGACGAGCTGTGCGCCTGCGTGGCGGCGCTGGGGAGTTACGCCTGCCATTTTGACTTTGACAGCCGCCACCCCAACCCCTGGTACCACGTGCTGGTGCTGAGTGTGCCTGGTTTGCCGGCCGCCCTGGTCGAGCCGCTGCTGGCCCGCGTACGCGCCCTGGACCTTCTGAGCTGAGAGCCGCCCCTGATGAACCCTGTCTACGCCCACACCCGCTTTGCCACCGACACCGCGACCCTGGCGATCTTCGACCCGGCCTGCCTGGCCCATCGCGCTGCCGATACGGCGGACTGGTGGTCCATCGCCGAGGATGAAGTGTTGGAAATCAACCTCGGCCATGTGCTGTTCGCCAACCTGGGCAGCGATGGCGACTATGACGTCGAGGTGTATCAGGGGCTGGGGCGTTCGGGCTTGGCCGAGGGCGTGGCGGCGCGCCTGCACGTGCGTTCCGGCTGCCTGTACATCGGCGCCGGCGAACAGGTGCCGGCTGACGGCCTGGGGCCGGAAACCGTGTATGGCGGGGTCTTGCTGTTTGCCCAGTGCGGCACCGTTGACGTGCGGGTCTTTCGCCCGACGCCTGAGCGGCTGGTGGTGGAGTACGCACCGTCAAGCGAGGTCGCCGGCAATGCCTTTGCCGCGACCCCACGTTTGCCCATGCCTTGAGGCCCGGTTCCTGCGTTTGGCTTACCAGTCGTAGGTCATTTCCATGGACGCCACGCGCTCCTGTCCGTAGTAACAGCCGAAGCGGTAGTTGCACGACGACACATACTCCCGGTCAAACAGGTTCTGCACGTTCAGGCTGCCTTGCAGGCCTCGCAGGCTCGGGCTGAGTTTGCCCAGGTCGTAGCTGACGGTGGAGTCGAAGACCACGAACGACGGCACGGTGAAGGTGTTGTCAGCATCCCCGGGTTTCTTTCCGGTGTAGCGTGCCCCCAGGCCCAGGGTCAGGCCGTTGAGCGCTGCTTGGGTGAAGTGGTAGTTGCTCCACAGGCTGGCCGAGACGGGTGCCTGTGCCTCGCTGCGGCTGCCTTCCTCGGAGTAGTTGCTCTTGGTGTAGAAGGAGTCGATGTAGGTGGCTGCCGCCAGCACATCGATGTTGTCGATGCTGGATTTGATTTCCAGTTCCACCCCCCGCGAACGCACTTCGGCTTGTTGCAGTTCATATTCCGGATAGAGCAGGTCGCCGGTGCGCATCTTGGTCTGCTTGATCTGGAACACCGAGGCGGTCATCAGGGTGTTGTCGAACGGCTGATATTTCACCCCCACTTCATATTGCTCGCCCTCGGACGGTTCGAAGGCCTGGCCGCCGCGTTGCGGGGCGCTGGTGCCCACCACCGGCAGGAACGACTGGGAGTAACTGACGTAGGGTGCCAAGCCGAAGTCCGTAACGTAGGTCAGGCCCACGCGGCCGGTGAACTTCTGGTCGTTCTGCTCGGTGACGCTGTGGGCCAGCAGGTCCTTGTTTTCCACTTTGGCCCAGTCCTGGCGCCCGCCGAGGGTCAGCACCCATGGGTCGAGCTTGATCTGGTCCTGCAGGTACAGGCCGGTCTGGCTCACGGTGTTGTCCCAACGGGTGGTCAACTGCGGGGTCACGTTGCGGGTGTCGTAGTTGTTGTTGGCACCGTACAGGTTGATCGGCAGCACGTTACTGGCGTTGTAGCCGGTGTATTTGCGGTTGAAGTTGCGGTGTTCCAGGCCCACCAGAGCGGTGTGTTCCAGAGCGCCGGTGGCGAAGCGGTATTCCAGGTTGTTGTCCAGGGTGTAGGTGCTGTTGTGTTGTTGCCAGTCGAGTTTTGTGCGGGTGGCCTGGGTGTCATCCACCACCCCGGCGGCGCTGACGAAGTTGTACAGGTAGAAGCCTCGGTAGCGGTCGTGGACATCGATGTAGCGAGCGCTCTGGCGGAACTTCAGGTCCTCGGAAAAGGCCTGGCTGAAGTCATAGCCGAGCACGTACTGGTCGCGTTTGTAGTCGTTGTAGTTGGAGTCGCCGAGGAACAGGTCGCGATCGATTTTCTTGCCGTTGGAGGCACGGGTCAGGGTGCCGATGGCCGGCAGTGCCTGGTAGTCGGCCAAGCCGTCATCGCGCTGGATCTGCGCGTACAGCGTCAGCTCCGTGGCATCGCTCGGGGACCAGGTCAGGCTGGGCGCCAGCAGCATGCGCTGGCTGTTGGTGTGGTCCAGTTGGTCGTTGCCTTTTTTGCTCACGCCCACCAGCCGATAGGAAAATTGTTTCTGTTCGTCCAAGGGGCCGCTGCTGTCGAACGCCCCGTTAACCCGGTTGTAGCTACCCACGCCGAGCTTGACCTGGTGACGCGGCTCATGGGTGGGGCGCTTGGACACCATGTTGATCAGCCCGCCGGGCTGGTTCTGGCCGTACAGCACCGACGCCGGGCCCTTGAGCACTTCAATGCGTTCCAGGGTGTAGGGGTCGATCTGCGGGGCGCCGCCCAGGCTGCCGGCATAGGGCAGGTAGGCGCCGTCGAGGTACAGAGGGGTTGGGGCGAAACCCCGGCTGGTGATCTCGTCGGCGATGTTGTTGCGGTCGGTGAAGCCGGTGACGTCGAGCCCGGGGGTGTAGCGCAGGGCCTGGGTCAGGTTGCGCGCGCCCTGGGTCTGCACCTGGTCGGCGGTGACCACGTTGATGGTCTGTGGGATTTCCAGCAGCGGGGTGTCGGTCTTGGTCCCAGTGGCGCTGCGGCTGGCCACATAACCGTCCACCGCGCCCCAGGCTGACTCCGGGGTCTTTCCGGAGATACTGGTCACGCCCAGTTGCAGGCTGTCAGTGCCCTGGGGAATCGGCAGCAGGGAATAACTGCCATTGGCCTGGCGTACGGCCTGCAAGGCACTGCCCTTGAGCAACTGCTGCAACGCCGACTCGGCGCTGTAGCGCCCATGCAGCCCGGCCGATTGCCAGCCTTGTGCGGCGGCAGGCTCGAACGACAGGCTGACCCCCGCGGTGGCGGCGAACTGGGCCAGGGCCGCTTCCAGGGAACCGGGGGCAATCGCGAATTCCAGCTCTGTTTCAGTCTGGGCCCAGGCATGGGGAACCATGACCAGCGTGGCCAGGGGCGCGGCAAGCGTCATGCTCAGCAGTGCGCAGTGCAGGGCTCGGCTTGAGGCGAGGGCGCAGGCAGCGGTCAGTGTCTTGCGTGGGAACAGGGGCGAGGCATTGCTGGGCGTGCGAGGGTACATGCGGGTTCCTTGGGTCCGTTGGCAGTCATGGCGTCTGATGCGCCGCTACCTTCCTTGCCGGACGAGAATCTGAAACACCAACCCCTGTTGAAAAAATAAATGATAACGGCTCGTATCGCGGTGTTAGCCGGCCTCGACCCGGGTCCAGTAACGGCTGAAACGACGAATGCGCACCGGCAGCGTGGTGCTCAGGTTGTCCAGCAATTGGTCGGTGTCGTCCAGTTGAAAGGCCCCGGAGATGCGCAGCCGGGCTACGTCCTCAGTGAAGCCCAGGTGGCCTGGGTGGTAGCGCTGCAACTCGCTGAGCAGTTGCCCCAGGCTCCAGTCGCTGACCACCAGCATGCCCCGGGTCCAGGCATCGGCCTGGGGGTTGGCGGCTTGCACGGTGCCGAGGGCGTTGCCGACAAAACTCAATTGCTGCCCAGCGTCCACGCGCAGGGGCGCGTCCGGCTGGGCGTGGGCGCGCACTTGCACGGCATGTTGCTGCACGCTGACCAGGGTCCGGCCCGCGTCGCTGCGCACCAGGAAACGGGTGCCCAGGGCGCGGATGCTGCCGGCCTCCGTGTGCACGATAAACGGCCGAGCCAGCGGGTCCTGGGCGGTTTCGACGAGGATCTCCCCACGCAGTAATTGCAGTTCGCGTAACTGGCTGCTGTAGCGCACGTTGACGGCGGTGGCGGTGTTGAGCTGCAACTGGCTACCGTCGTCCAGGCGCACGCGTCGCCGTTCGCCGGTGGCGGTGCGTTGGTCGGCCACCAGGCTGGGCAGCGGCGTGGTGCGCCAGGCCAGGGTGCTGAGCGCGCTGCCGGCCAAGAGCAGCGACAGCACTTTCAGCACCTCGCGGCGTTTGGCCCGGGCGCCGTTCAAGGTTGAACGGGCGATGCCCGGTGCAACCCGCTCCAGCTTGTCCTGCAAACGGGCCAGGCGCTCCCAGGCCTGGCGATGACGCAGGTCGTGCTCCAGCCATTGCCGATGGGCTTCGTGCAGCGCTGTGCCCGGCGCCTCCTGGTAGAGGTCGACGTACCAACGTGCGGCGGCTTCCAGGGTGGCGTGGTCCAGGGGCTGGGCCATGCTTCAGTCCTCCACCAGCAGCAGGCAATGGGTCAGGGCTCGCACCGCATGTTTCTTCACGGTGTTGACCGAAATCTGCAGGCGTCGGCCGATCTCCACATGGCTCAGGCCGTCGAGCTGGGTCATCAGGAACACCTCCCGGGTACGGGTGCCCAAGCCATCGAGCAGGGTGTCGATTTCCATCAGCGTCTCGATGATCAGCGCGCGGGTTTCGGGGGAAATGGCCGTAGGCTCAGGCAGGGCGGCGAGGGTTTCCAGGTAGGCCTGTTCCAGGTCTCGGCGACGGAACAGGTCGATCATCAGGCTGCGGGCGATGGTGCTCAAGTAGGCCCGCGGCTCTCGCAGTTCAATGTCTTTGCGCTTGCTCAGGACCCGGACGAAGGTGTCCTGGGCCAAGTCGGCGGCGTTGTCCACACACCCGAGTTTCTTGCGCAGCCAGCCGCACAGCCAGGAGTGATGGTCCTCGTAGAGGCTCTGCACGTGGTGTTGCGGGGAGTGATCGATGGTGGACATGCGAGGGGAAACCCGGAGAGGCATTTGATAATGCATCTCATTTTCTTGCAGGCGCAATGCTTTGGCAAGCCACCTTTGGCGGTGCTTTACGGTGGCGATTGTCAGTTTTCGAGCAACCGACGCCGCCGCTGGGCCATGGCCAGGCACGAGGCCAACCCCAGGGATTCGATGCCGAACCGGTTGATCAGGCCCCGCCAGCCATCACTGCGGATCGTGGCAGCACAGGCACAGCTTGTTGCCCTCGGGGTCGCGGAAGTAGGTGCCGTAGTAATTCGCGTGGTAGTGCGGGCGCAGGCCCGGGGCGCCTTCGCATTGGCCGCCGAGGCTCAGGGCCAGGGCGTGGGCGCGGTCGACCGTGGTGCGATCCGGGGCCAGCAGGGCGATCATCTGGCCGTTGCCGGCGCAGGCGGGTTGGTCATCGAAGGGGCGGCCAATCACCAACAGCGGGCGCGCTTGCCCGGGTGATTGCCAGCCGGCCCAAGGGTGCTGCGGGTCGATGAATTTGGCTTCAAGGCCCAACAGCGTCACCAGGGGCTGATAGAAGGCCAGGGCCTGGTCGAAGTCGTTAACGCCGATGAATACATGGGAAAACATAGGGGTGTTCCTGAGCGTGGAGGCTGTCAGGCACCCTAGCAGACTGTCCGGGCGTTGATCGACTGCTGGCTCTCAGCCCATCGCCGGCGTGTCTGCTGTGCAAGGCCTGCCAGGGCGGCAGGCCTTACCGTCATTGCGGCCTTACAGCTTGAACTTGGCCACCAGGGTGTTGAACGACACGGCCAGGCGCGACAGCTCATGGCTCGAGGCGCTGGTCTGTTGGGCGCCGGTCGCGGTCTGGGCGGACAGGCCCTGGATGTTCACCAGGTTGCGGTCCACTTCGCGAGCCACTTGGGCCTGTTCTTCGGAGGCGCTGGCGATCACCAGGTTGCGCTCGGTGATCTGCGCCACGCCTTCGGTGATCGACACCAGCGCGGCACCGGCTGCCTGGGCCAGGGCACGGGTGCTGTCGGCCTGGGTCTGGCTGCGGCTCATGGTGCCGACCACCGAGGTGGCGCTGGCCTGGGCAGTGTTGATCATGCCTTCGATTTCAACGGTCGAGGTCTGGGTGCGATGGGCCAGGGCCCGCACTTCATCGGCGACCACGGCAAAACCACGGCCTTGCTCACCGGCGCGAGCGGCTTCGATGGCGGCGTTGAGGGCCAGCAGGTTGGTCTGCTCGGCAATGGCCCGGATCACGTCCAGGACCTTGCTGATTTCCTGGGTCTGAGTGGCCAGCGCCTGGACCTGGGTACTGGAGGCGTCGATTTCCACCACCATGCTTTCGATAGCCTGCACCGCTTCACGCACTTTGCCCTGGCCGGCCACGGCATCGCGGTTGGTACTCTGGGAAATTTCCGCGGTGGACACGGCATTGCGCGCCACTTCGTCCACCGCTGCGGTCATTTCGTTGACGGCGGTGGCGGCCTGCTGGATTTCACCGTTCTGCTGGGTCAGGCCGCGGGTGCTTTCATCGGTGACCACGCTCAGTTCTTCGGCGGCCGATGCCAGTTGGTCCGAGGCGCTGGAAATGCTTTGCAGGGTGTCACGCAGGCTGTTCTGCATGTCGCCCAGGGAGCTCAGCAACTGGCCGGTTTCGTCGCGGCTGCCGGGGTTTATCTGCCGGGTCAGGTCGCCGTTGGCCACGCGGCCGGCGGCTTCCACGGCATAGGCCAGGGGCCGGGTGATCAGCCGGGTGATCAGCGAGCCCATACCGACGGCCAAGCCGAAGGCGATCAGCATGCCGATGATCATGGTCAGTTTCAGGCTGTCGATCAGGCTTTTACCGTCAGCGCCCAGCTCATTGGCCTGGTCGTTGTTGGAGGCGATGATGCCGCGCATTTCCTGTTCGGCGGGGGCGAAGCTGGTGCGCACCTCGCTGGTCAGCATGACCCGGGCCCGAGGCAAATCACCGGAGTTCAACGTGCCGATGAATTGCTCGGCGCTCTTGATGTAGGCCGGCCAGTCGCTGCTGAACTTGTCACCCAGCAGGCGCTCGTCATCGCGCAACGGTGTGGCGCGGTACTCGGCAAAGGCTTTGTCCACCGACGCCTTGCGGGCCGCCAGCGACTGCAGGGTGGCCGCGCGATCGGCGTCCGGGGCGTTGTTGGCGACTTGTGACAGCAGTTGGTACAGGTCACGGTTGTGATAGACCATCTGCTGCAGGGATTCGTTGACCTTGTTGATGGACACAACGTTGTTGCTGAACACCGATGAGAGCATGTCCCCCAGGCGGCTGTTGCCGTTCATGCCGATCAGGCCAATCACCAGGGTGATAACGGCGCACAAGATAAAAGCCAGGGACAGTTTTACGGCGAGACGAAGGTCGAGAAACCAGGTCATGAGGAACTACTCATAGAGGGGAAGTTGGATCGGGTCCAGCCATCGGCTTGCCATTGATCGAAGTAACTATCGGCCGATGTTGAGGTTCTATGAGTCAATGCCCGGACTATTTTAATTAAACAGATGACCGGTTCGATCAAAGGCCCGCCACCGCGTTGGTAGCAGGCTTTTAATGATTATTGATAGCGAATGAACGTTGTGGGCAATACATTGAATTAGTACGGTCGTTTCAAACTTTATATCCGCTTACTTGTAACTAAGACGCCGTAAAGTTGCGTTCTGGTCAATCAGGTCCGCAAGCGCCCCAGCCATTCCAGGGCGGTGCGCCAGATGCAGATGCCCAGGAAGTACGCGGACATCGCCAGCCACACCAGCATCACCGTCGGGTTGTTGGCCGGATGGCTGAGCACCAGCAGCAGGCTGCACAGCAGCCAGACAAAGGTCACGGTGATGTTGATCGGCATAAAGCGCCGTACGCGAAACGGGTGCAGGAACTTCATGCGCGACAGGGTCAGCAGGGCCAGGCCAATGATGCTCAACAGGGTGACCCAGGACGGCGGGTCGATGATGTACAGGCACAGGGCAACCACGTTCCAGGCGGCGGGAAAGCCCTGGAAGTAGTTGTCTTTGCTTTTCATGTTGACGTTGCAGAAACAGAACAACGATGACACCAGGATCAGCGACACCGCCAGCAAGTGGGTGTAGTCCGGCAGGTCGATGTAACGGTAGATAAACAGCGCGGGAATGAACACGTAGGTCAGGTAGTCGATGACCAGGTCCAGCACTGAGCCGTCGATATTGGGCAGTACCGATTGGGTGTTGACCTTGCGCGCCAGGGTGCCGTCCACCCCATCGACGATCAAGGCCACGCCGAGCCACATCAGGCACGCCTGGGGTTGGTTCTCGAACAGCGCCAGGGTGGCGAGGAACGCGGTGACCACGCCAGTGGCGGTGAACCCGTGGGCGCCCCAGGCTTTGATTTGGGCCAGATGCACAGTCGATATCACGGGCGTTCTCCAGAAATTAAAGCGTGCCGGGGGCCGGGCAAAAGGGCTGCCGGCAACCCTGGCCGGGTTGCATCTATCGACCGAACGGGCGGGGATAAGGTTCACCGCAGTTTAGTGATAAATGGGCGTTTTTGCTTTGGTTTGCGTGCGGCTTTGAAGGCCGGCCACCGCGTGTGACGGAGCCGGCCAGGGGCGCTCGACGAGAGGGATTACGCCGGGTCTAGGGCACCGGCGCGCTGTCCAGCGTGCTGAGAATGCGGTAGGCCGCCTTGACCCGTTCGGCATTCGGGTAGTTCTTGTTGGCCAGTAGCACCAGGCCCAGACGCTGGCTCGGGACATACACCACGTAGGCGCCAAAGCCGTTGGTGGAGCCGGTTTTGTTCAACAGCACCTGGCCCTTGGGCGGTTGGGGCGGCTTGAGCCAGGTGATGGCTTGGGGTTCAAGGGCCATCGTCGAAGAATTACCCGCCACCAGCCGTTCCAGGCTGATGGGGTAGGTGTAGGTTTCCCAGCCCAGGCCCTGGGTCATGTCGCCCACCTGGTAATAGCCCTGGTGGGTCAGGGCAATCGCCTGTTGCAGGGCTGGCTCCAGGTGTTTGGGTTGCAGGTTGGCGTCGACAAAGTGGATCAGGTCGGCGGCGCTGGTCTTGATGCCGTAGGCCTCGTCATCCAGTGGGCCCGGGCCGACGCGCACAGGCTGGCCGTCTTTGCCGTAACCCTGTGCATAAAGCCCCCTCTGGGCTTCGGGCACCTTGAGGTAGGTGTGGCGCAGGCCCAGTTTGGGCAGCAGGGTCTGGTTCATCAGGCTGTCGAACGGCTGCCCCAGGCTGCGCGCCGCCAGGTAGCCGAACAGGCCGATGCTGGGGTTGGAATACAGGCGCTTGAGGCCTGGGTCGAAGCGCGGTTTCCAGGTGTTGAAGTATTCCAGGGTCTGGTCTGCGCCTTGGACTCCGTCGGGGAACTGCAAGGGCAGGCCGCCGGCGCTGTAGGTCGCCAATTGCAGCAGGCTGACGTGGTCCAGGGCGCTGCCGCGCAGGGCTGGCAGGTACTGACTGGCGGTGTCGCCCAGTTGCAGTTTGCCTTGGGCCTGGGCGTAGGCGCCGAGGGTGGCGGTGAAGGTTTTGCTCACCGAGCCCACTTCGAACAGGGTGTCTTGGCTGACGGCCTGGCCGTCCGCGGTGCTGGCCACGCCGTAGTTGAAGAACTGCACCTGGCCGTTGACGCTGACCGCCACTGCCATGCCGGCAATGCCCTGGGCCTGCATCAAGGGTTGGATGGTGCTGTCCACCAGGTGCTTGAGGTCGGTCTCGGTCGCTGCGGCGCTGGCGCTGAAGCACAGGGCACAAGCGCCAAGAAGCCCCAGTCGGCTCAGGTGTTGTCGGGTCATGATCCACGGTTTCCCTAAGGTGGTGGCAGCGTAACGGCAGGCTGCCCGGCCCGGGAGCATAACGCGCAGCCGCCCCGGGAAACACCGTGGAATGCATCGGGCGCCATGGCGGACGCCCGGGCGGCGACTAGGGTTTGGCCTGCTGGCTAACGCTCGTTGCGCCGCGTTCGCTGTTCAGCGGTTGGGCCCGTGGGCCTTCGTGGCGGCGCCAGGTCAACAGCACGATGCCGCTGACCACCACGGCGCCTCCGAGGATCTGCCCGGCGCCGAGCATCTGGTCCAGCACCAGCCAGCCCATCAGCAGAGTGGCCAGGGGTTCGATGTTCATCACCGGGGCGTTGCGCGGCATGTCCAGGCGCGGCACCGAGATAAACAGCACGATAAAGGCAAAGCCGTAGAGCAGCACCAAGGTGGCCAGGGCCAGCCAACCGCTAGGGCTGGCCGGCAGGTCGAGGCCACCGGGCAGGGCGCCAGCCAGCCCGGCAAAGTTGACGCTGGTGAACACGATAAAAATGGTCAGCAGGCTGCGCACCGAACCGCGTACCTGGGACAGGCGGTGGTCGGTAATCCACAGGGCGCAGGCAAACACGCTGGCGGCGCAGAAGGCCAACCCCACCCCCAGCCACCAGTCGGCGCCCACGCTGTGTGCACTGGCCAGGCGCCCGGGCACATCCAGCACCAGGCCCAGCCCCAGCAAAATCATCAGCATCAGCCCGGCGTTGCGCGCCGTGGGCCTTGCACCGCCCAAGGCCCAGGTCAGCAGCGCCAGGAGGATCGGAAACACATTGGCCACCAGCAGCGCCACCGCCACCGGTACCCGCGCCACTGCCGAGTACAGGCACAGGCTCTGGGCGGTAATCAGCAAGCCCAACAGCAACTGCCAGCGCCAGGCACCCTGGGCCAGGCGCAGGCTCTGGCGTTGCCAGAGCACCAGGCCGGCGAGCACCAGCAAGGTGCCGCCGGAACGCAGCAGAATCGCCAGTAACACCCCGGCGCCATCGTCGAACGCCACCCGGGCGGCCACATGGTTACCGGCAAAGGCACAGCCCATGCACAGCAGGATCAACACGGCAATGGGGCGGGAATAGGCGGGCGGGGCGTTGGCAGGCGCGGTGTGGCGGGTCATGGCAGGTTTTTCCAAAGCAAGGCATCAGCGCGAGGCCGGTGCCGGGGTGATTTTATTATGTTGTCGTACAACTAGGGCGGAATTTGTAGCCTATTCATCGAGGTGGAGCAAGTTGCTGTCTGCTTTGGAAGGAGGGTGTTTAGATTAAGTTATTGTTTTGTATCAATTTTTATTGATGGATAAAGCCTGTTCAGCAGGTGCCGACCGAAGCCGGCTTTCTGTTGGAGGTCGTATGACGTGGCGTGAGTCAGCGCGCGTACAGGCTTTGCAGCACATAGCGCAACGAGGCGGCCAGGGTCTCGCCGTGGCTCAGGCCGTCGAAGCTGTGGTAATCCAACTGCAGCTTCGGTGCCTGGGCCAATTGGGCGAGCAGTTGCCGAGCCTGGGCGTCTGCCGGCTGGGTCTGCGGCCCTCGGGGGCTGGCCGGCTCAGCGCTGCCGCGCATCAGCAGCAATTGTGCCGGCTGGTCGGGCAGGTTGTGGGCTTCGGCCAAGATCGCGCCGTCGCCCCACCACAACGACGGGCTGGCCGCCGCGTAGTGGGCAAATTCCCCGGGCCGGCTGAACAACGCATGCAGCACCAGCAGGCCGCCATAGGAATGGCCCCAGAGGCTTTGCTGCCGACGGTCGATGGGGGCCTGGGCGGCCACCGCCGGTTGCAGGCGTTCGCGCAGCAGATCGAGGAAAGCCTCGGCGCCGCCGCTGGGTTGTCCGGTCAGCGGGTCTTTTTGCTCCGCCAGGCCCGGGCGCTGGGGCGTGTAGTCCAGGGTCCGAGCGTCGCGCTCGATGCGCAGCGGGCTTTGGTAACCCACCGCCACCAGCAGCGGTGCGCGGTCGGCGGGCAGGCTTTTCAATTGCTCTGCATCCAGGGCGCCGATGGCAGCGTTGCCATCGAGCATCCACAGCACCGGGTAACCCGCCGCCGGGGCCGCACCGCGTGGGCGGCCGATCCACAGTTGGTAGTGGCGCCTGCCGTCGGCGGAATCCACCAGCAGGCTGCTGAAGCGGTAGGGCAGGTCCTGGCGTTCCAGCAGTTGGCGGTCCATGGTCTGCTCCGGCGCCGGTTGGGCCTGGGCATTCAGGCCCGTGACTGCCAGGGCCAGGCTCAGGGCCAGGGTCAAGGTCGAAGGTCTCATCAGCGGCTCCCGTCTGCGGCTTAGAACGATGCGCTGAGGCTGGTGTACAGGGTACGCCCCGGCTCGTTGTAGGTGGCCGCGCCAGCGCCGGCGATATTGTTCACGCCCTGGGCATTGCCCTCGCGGTACAGGCGTTTGTCCAGCAGGTTGTCGACGCCGGCGGTCAGGCTCAGATGGCGGGTCAGGGCGTAGGTGCCGCTGAAACCGGCAATAGCGTAAGGAGACAGTTGTTGGGTGGCGCTGCCGGTCACCGGGTCGCCGTGGTAGTCGTACTTCTTCGGCGTCTGTTTGCCGTACCAGGCCACGCTCAGTTGCAGGGACAGGTCCTGGGTGGCCTGCCAGTCGAGCATCGAGTTGAGGGTGTAGCGCGGGGTCACCGAGAGGTAGTCGCCGGTCTGTTTGTTTTTCGATTGCAGCATGTAGGTGAAGTTGTTGTTCCAGGTCAGTTGCTCGGCCAGGGGCAGGGTCAGGGTGCCTTCCAGGCCTTCGACCAGGGCCTTGGGCACGTTTTCCCACTGGTAGACGGCGGCGTTGGCGAAACTGCCGGTGCCGCCGCTGGCGCTGCCCACCGAGCTCAGGCCCGATTCCACTTTGTTCTTGTAGTCGTTGCGGAAGTACGTCAGGCCCGCCACCAGGCCGTTGGCCTTGTACTCCAGGCCCAGTTCCTTGTTGACGCTGGTTTCGGCCTTGAGGTCGGCGTTGCCTTGCAGGTAGCAACTGGTGGTCTGCCCGTAGCAGCCCTGGCCACGGCTGTAGAGCAGGTAGTCGGGGTTGAGTTGGTAGAGGTTTGGCGCCTTGTAGGCCCGGGCGATGCCCGCCTTGAGGGTCAGGCTGTCGCTCAGGGCCTGGGACAGGTTCAGCGACGGGCTCCAGTTGTCGCCCACCACGCTGTGGTGATCGAAGCGCAGGCCGGGGGTGAGCATGGTGCCGGGCAGCAACTCGATGTTGTCCTCGGCGAACAGCGAGAAGATCTGCGCCGCCGAGTCGGTGCTGCGGTTGCTGCTGGTCAGGCCGCTGACGCTGCCGCCTTCGGTGGTGGCCTGGGTGTTGGCGCTGGGGTCGTCGAGCTTCTGCTGCACCCACTCGCTGCCCAGGGTCAGGGTCTGGTCGACCCCGGCGTGCAGCGGCAGATTGACCTCGCCGTGGGCGGTCAGGTCGCGCAGCACGGCGGTGTAGAAATTGCTGTCGCTGAAGATGCCTTCGGTGCCGCCGGCCAGGCCTTCGTTGATGCGACTGTTGCGGGTCTTTTCGTATTGCAGGTACGCCAGGGAACTGCTGAAGTCCCACTCGCCGCGATGGGTCACGGAAACGTTTTCCCGGTAGGTGCGATTGGTTTCGTGGCCCAGCAGTTTTTTAACCGTGGCATTGCTGTTGGTGTTCTGGGTGTCGCCGGTGTACAGGTTGCCCTGGCGGCTGAAGCCTGCCTCGAGGTCCAGGGTCTGTTCCGGGGTCAGGTGCCAACTGAGCAGGCCGTTGAGGTCCTTGTTGCGCACCCCCTCGCGGCCGGCGGGCAGGGTGCCGGCCTGGTTGCCGATGCGGGTCGACTCGTGGCCAGCGTTGATGTCGGCGTCGTCTTCATCGGTCTTGGCCACATTGCCGTAGACCCGGTAGCTGAGGCTGTCGGTCAGCGGGCCATTGAGGCCGAAGCTCATGCGCTTGGTGGCGCCTTCGCTGCCGTGCTGGGGGAAGGACTGGTACACCGTGGCATTGCCGTGGGTTTGCGTACCGGCCTGCTTGGTGACGATGTTGATGACGCCGCCGGCCGCGCCGTTGCCATAGCGGGCCGCCGCCGGGCCACGGATAACTTCGATGCGCTCCACTTGATCGGCCGGCACCCAGTTGGTGTCGCCACGGCTGTCGCGTTCGCCGCGCCAGCCGTAGCGCACTGAGTTGCGGCTGCCCACCGGCTTGCCGTCCACCAGGATCAGGGTGTTTTCCGGGCCCATGCCACGGATATCGATCTGTCGGTTGTTGCCGCGCTGGCCGCTGGTGGAGTTACCGGTGAGGTTGACCCCGGGCATGGTGCGGATGATCTGCGACAGGTCGTTGGCCGGTGGGCGTTTCTTGAGGTCTTCGGCGGTGATTACCGACACCCCGGGGGCCTGCTTGGTTTCTTCCTTGGCTGTGGCGACCACGTTCTGGGTCGGCAATTCCAGGGCCGGCGGGGCGACGGTGTCTTCGCTGGCGGCCTGCACAGCCTGGGACAGCAGGCAGCAGCTGGACAGCAGTAAAGGCGCCCAGGGGCGCAGGGTGGCGAGGGACATGGGGTGATCTCCGGGCAATCAGCCTGAAACAGGAAGATCACGAATGATAATGACTGTTATTTGCGAGTAAAGCGCATTAACTTTCTAAACACTTCTCGGCGTCGGCGGCGGGCAACAGCAGGTGCATGCACAGCCCGGGCTGGCCGTTGCTGGCCCACAAGCGCCCCTGTTGCAACTCTACCGCCCGCCGGGCAATCGCCAGGCCCAGGCCGAAACCTTCACCAGCGGACGATTCCAGGCGCTGGTAGGGCAGGAAGATCCGTTGCAGATCCTCCTCCGCCACGCCGGGGCCCTGGTCTTCCAGGCACAGGTGCCACGCGTCGCCTTCGCGCCAGCCGCGCAGGCGGACCCGGCCCTCGGGCGGGGAATAGCGGATGGCGTTGCGCAGCAGGTTTTCCAGGGCCTGGGCCAGGCTGTCCAGGTGCACCTGCACGCAGCAGTCGGTGTCCAGCAGGCAGGGCAGGCGCGTGGGGTCCCAGCCGCTTTCAAAGCAGGCGTCTTCGCGCAGGGCTTCCCAGATCGACAGCACCAGCACCGGTTCGGTGGGCAACTGCGGGCGTTCGGTGTCGAGCCAGGCCAGGTCCAGGGTGTCTTCCAGCAGGCGCTGCATGTCGTTGATTTCCCGGTCCAGGCGCTGACGCATCTGCTCCGGCGGCAGGGCGCTGTCATGGGCGATGCGCAGCCGCGCCAGGGGCGTGCGCAGTTCGTGGGACAAGGTGCGCAATAACAGGCGCTGCTGACCCAGGCTCTGGCGCAGGCGCTCGGCCATGTGTTCGAAGGCCAGGGCCAGTTCCCCCAGTTCGTCGGGGCGCTTGACCAGGGGCGTGGCCAGGCCGTCGCTCTCCAGGTCATCGGCGCGCAAGGCGTCGGCGCGGTCACGCAGGCGATTCAGGGGGACGACAAGATGGCGGTACAGCACCAGGCCAAGGAGGGCAGCGAGCAGGGTTGGCATGACCCCGTGGCTGAGCACATGGGTCCAGGGCGTGAGGCCGCCGGGCAACAGGCGCTCGGGCAATTGCATGACCAGTTGGCCCTGCTCCGGGTGCTCAGGGAATGGAATGCTGACGTAAGGCAATTCATCTTGTAGGCGTCGGCTCATCGGCCAGTCCAGCTTGCGCATGTACGTCAGGTGGCTGTACTCCTCGGCCGTCAGCGGCGCAGTCCCCAGGCTTTCCAGGCGTGGTCCGATCACCGCCACCCAGGTGCCTTGGTCCTGGGCCAACTGCTGACGGAAAGCCTCCATCGCCTGGGCGTCCCGGGCCTGCCACAGGTCTTCTGCCTGCTGGGCATAGCGGGCCAGGAACAGGCGGTCGGCGGGGTCGAGAAAATAGGTGCGGCGCTCCGCCGACAAGCCCCAGATCCAGATGATCCAGGTCAGCAACAGGCAGAAGCTGATCTGCACCAGTGCCAGTTTCCACAGCAACGGGTGACGCCGCATCAGGCCGGCTCCGTGTCCAGCAGAATGTACCCCTGGCCGCGCACGGCCTGGATCTGCAAGCGCTGCACGCCGATGGCCGCCAGTTTGCGTCGCAAGTTGCACACATGCACATCCAGGCCCCGGTCGAGGCGGGTGTAGATGCGGTGCAGCACCTGCTGATAGAGGAAGGGCTTGCTCAGGGGCTCCCCGGGGTGTTCGCGCAGGGTCGTCAGCAAGCGATATTCCGAACCGGTGAGCCCGGCCGGCTGGCCGTGGCTGAACACGTCCTGGGCCTGGTCATCGAACTGCAGGGCCAGGTTCCCGGCCTCTGGCGCCGGGCGCTGGGCCCGCGCCATGCGCCGCAACAAGGCATCGGCCCGGGCATCCAGTTCGGCCAGGCTGAAGGGTTTGGGCAGGTAGTCGTCGGCGCCCCGGGTAAACCCGGTGATGCGGTCCTGCTCGGCCCCCAGGGCCGACATCAGCATCACCGGCGGGCTCTGTTCGCCCCCCAGGCGTTCCAGCAACGACAGGCCGTCCATGCCGGGCAGCATGATGTCCAGCAGCACCAGGTCAAAATGCCCGGCCTGCGCGGCGTCCAGCCCTTGGGTGCCGCTGGCGCAAGCGGTCACGGCAAAGCCGCGTTGACGAAAGTGCAGGTCCAGGTCGTGACGCAGCCGCGCGTCGTCTTCGACCAGCAGGAGATGGGGAGTCATGGGGGAAAGGGCTTAAATGAGAATGTTTAACATTTGCGGATGATGCACGAATCGGGGGCCCGTGTGCAATTGCATCTATCAGCGGTCCTGTTGATGGTTTACATAACCGCGCCCGGCGTTTGACCTGTGCCGGGGTCTATACTGCGCTTGCCTTTTTTCATCAGGCTCGCCCTGCTCACTGCACAGCCCACCAGGCAGACCATTTGAAACATTCAGTCCTTGTTGCCGCGTTACTTTGGCTAATGCTGGGTGCTCCCGTCAGGGCCGAGCCCTATCAGGTCGTCACTGAAGAGTGGGCGCCGTACAACTACCGCGAGAACAACCAGCTCACCGGTATGTCCACGGAGATTGTGCGGGGCATCATGGCGCTGACCGGGGATGACTTCGAGTTGCTGCTGCTGCCCAGCATGCGAGCTGCTCGCATTCTGCAAACCCGGCCCAAGACCATCATGTATTCCCTGTTCCGTAACGCGGAGCGCGAACCCTTGTACAAGTGGGTCGGACCGATTGTGGACGAGTCCATCTACCCCTATCAGCGAGCCAATACCCAGCAGCCGGTGAACTCCTTGGAGCAACTGATGCTCGCCCCCCGTATCACCACCCGACATGCTGGGCTGATCCCCCGCACGTTGCAGTCGCAGGGCTTCAACAACCTTGAAAAAACCGCCACCGAGAGCTTGCAGTTGTATCGGATGCTGCTCGCCGGGCGCACCGACATCATCGTCGGCGACACCGCGGCGGGGGTGGCTTACTACAGCCGCCAGTTGAACATCGCCCCCGGCACTTTGCGGCAGATTCCCGTCGAGCTTTATCGTTCGTCGCTGCACATCGCCTTCAGCCTCGACTGCGACGACGAGCTGGTAGCCAGCTGGGCCAAGGCCCTGGAGCAAATGCGCCAGTCGGGCGAGTTGAAGCGCATTCAGGAGCGTTACGACCGCCCCGCCCAGTAATCAATGCCCAGGCCAACCCCCAGGCTTTTTGTGGGATGGCCGGTGGGTGCTGATCCCCTTTACCATTCGCCATCGCAGACCCGAATCAGGTAAGCCATGACCTTTACCGATGAGATAACGGCCGCCTTCCCGGCGGCTAATCCGTTGCCGCCGCTGCTGCGCCAGGCCCTCGTGTTGCTGGAAGAGCAGGGCTGCGTGCGCACCCGCCGCGATGGCGGGCGCTACATGACCCTGCACCCGGAACCGGAATACAGCGATATCGCGACCACCAGCTTCCATGTGCCGGAGCCGGCCGACACCGCTGTGTGGACCGCCAGTAAGGACCCCGAGGTTAACCGGCGACTGGTGATATTCCTACGCACCGGCGGGGACGGTTCATGGGCGGGGCTGTGGCGAGATGACCAGGGGCAGCAGCGCATGGTCCACCTGGGCTCGGGCTCCGGGTCGGTGATGCTCTGTGTGCTGACGCGCAACATGGAGGACCTGCTGCGCCTGCTGGCCATCGGTTACGACGAACTCTGCTGGCCTGAGCAATTTCAGCAAACACCTGATGAGGTCCGAGAGGAGGAGTACGGCGATGGCGACTATCCACCGCCGCCCCGTCTGTTTCGCGCTCACGTCGAACAGACACTTGGATTGAGTATTCCGGCGCGGGCAGCGGACATCGTTCCCACGACCGTGAGCATGGATGATCGGGAGTCGGATGACCCTTTCTGGAATTGGCTCAAGCAGGTGAGAGGGGAGTGAGCGCAGGTCCTGTGCTGCTGGGCGAATCGGGTAAAAGTCGCGACGGGGAGTGGGTGGCTGTCAGGGCGGAAACAGGCTCGATGTCCACACCCTGATTTGTGCCAAGGGCGTCTGGTGTTTAGAGTCGGGTCTTTTTTTCATCAGGAGGCTCCAGACCATGGAATTGACCCGCACGTTTTTTCGCCCCTCGGCAAAGCCGCTGATGGTGCTGCTGCTGAGCCTGTGTGCCGGCCACTCGCTGGCGGCGAACCTGAGCGACAGCCTGACTCAATGCCAACCGGCGTTCTTCAAGACCTTGTACGAACAACGCGGCGAACTGGGGCGCGTGGTGAAGCTGGCCCAGGATGAACAGCGTGGCCTGGCCTGGGTGCCGGTGGCTGACCGTCGCAAGACCGAAACCGCCCTGCAATATTTCTCCAAGCCCCTCGATGACAAGGGCCTGCGGCTGACCGCTTATTACGACCGGGTCTTTGATTTGGGCGAGCAGGGCACCTATTACTTCTGGGGCTTTGAAGTCGACGCCAGTCGCGAGGCGGTCATGGCCGCGTTGCCCCAGGCGGGTTGGCAGGAGGCCGGCGAGTACTTTATTTCCAGGCCGCAGATCAAGTTGAATGCCGAGTCACCGTGGCAAGACAACCCGGCGGCGGCCTCAGGCATCGCTCCGGCGCCCGGCTCGGCGGAAAAAATCCTTATGCTCAGCATCGAAGACGGCAAGACCCGCTTGCTCTGCTCGCTGCAGGGCAGTGTCGATGCGCGGTTGCTGCATCAGGAGCGGCCGGACATGACCCAGAGGGCTGGCCAATGAATCGGGCCTGGTGCTTGAGCGCCGTCATTGTGTTGGGCGGTTGCACTCACGACGCTGCGCAGACCTCTACCCCGCCGCAGGTACAGCCGACCCCGCCCGCCAACATGTTCACGGTGCTGGCAACCCCGGAGCTGGCCACTTATTTTGCCGGCGACTCCTTGGCCCTTTACCAGAACAACCCGCAGTTGCGGCAGTTCTACCTGGTCAACAACTACGGCAAGCCCACTCAGTTGAGCGGTGGCAAACCACCGATCTACAGCTCCCGTGCAACCCGGGTGATCAACTGTGAGCGGGACGAGTCGGCGCAATTCGGTCGGGTGTATTTCTCCGAGCCCTTTGCCAAGGGTGTGGAAGTCATGCGCAAGGAAGACGTGGCGCAATGGACCCCGTTCCCCCGGCAATCGCTGCTGGGTGAGCTGCGCAATCTGGCGTGCGGCATCGATGCGGCACGGCTCAAGGCGCCACCGTCCAAAGACCCTGCCCATTAACGGCGTGGCCGCTGTGCGGCCAAGCCATGACCCCCGAGCTTTTCCTGAAGTCACCGACCCTTGGGTCGGGACCTTGATGTTGTTTGCTCATTAATAAGGATGTTTTGTGTTGAAAACCTTGCTCAAGGCCGCAGCCCTCATGGCCACGCTGTCGATGACCGGCTGTGTTTCCTATAACGTCACCGGCCCGCTTGGCGCTCCGCTACACCCGGCCCCGATCAGCAGCCCGCGCACCGCGCAACTGGCCGATGTGGTGGTATCCGCCCCCGGCATCGACGAAGCCACCCGCACGGCCATCAGCCGCTCGCTCACCACGCAGCTCAACCAGTACGTGAAGACCGGCGCCTACTTCAATCAGGTCAGTGAATACCCGACGCGCCTCGGCGAGAACGACGTGGTGCTCAAGTTCAACATGACCTCCCTCAAGGGCCATCGCGCGCCGCACCCTGGCTACGTGCCCGGGGCGTTGCTAACCCTGACGATCTGGATCTGGGTCAACGGCCCGATCTACGTCGACACCTTCGACCTGGCAGGCAACCTGGTGGTTGTCGACCGCGACGGCAAAGAGCTGGCCAGTGCCCAGGAGCAGGTCAAGTTCGAGCGTAACGTCGGTCTCTATGGCCGTGAATACTGGGCACCCACCCAGGGCGCCAAGCAACTGAATGAACTGGTGTCGCAGTTGCTCGATACCGCCACGGCGCGTTTGCCAAAACACTAAGTTCAAGGAGCAATCTATGTTGGGTTCAATCAAACATGCCCTGGTGCTCGCGGCCGTTCTGCTGACGGGCTGCGCGTCCTACTCGCAACACGAACTGCCCCCGGTCAAGGCCTGGCCGCCAACCGCCGAAGCGCCAGCGCAAAAGCCCAGCGCCTTTGTGCGCACCACCGCGATGTTCCAGGTCAACGGTGGGCCGGCCAACGCCGCCGCTGGCGCCCCGGCCGCGGCCTGGGAAACCGCGGTGGCCGAGGCGTTCCGTGAGTCCGGGCGCTTTACCCGGGTCAGCACCGACAAGGTCGAATCGGACCTCTATGCCGAAGCCACCCTGTACAACAACGAACAGTTCAGCATGGCCTCGGCGATCATCACGGGCGCGACCTTCTTTATCATTCCGTCCACGGCGAAAAACACCTTCACCCTGGAAACCGTGTTCAAAGACAAGGACGGTCAGGAAGTGGGGCGCATCCGTAAAAGCGAATCGGTGCGCACCTGGATGCAATTGCTGCTGATCGTGGCGATTCCCTTCCAGCAAGACACCCGCGACGTGGTCCAGGAACTGGCCCGCAGCACCCTGGAAGAAGCCGTGCAGCGTCGCCTGTTGTAAACGCGACGCGAGCGGCACTGCTGCCGTTGAAACGCCGCTTGGCCTGACGGGCAAGCGGCGTTTTTTATGGGCGTGAATCGGGCGATGGGGTGGATGCGGATTGGACACCCAGGGCTGATTTCGATTAAATCTGCGGCCTGTTTTCCCGCTGCTTGAACCCCAGGAATCGATACGAATGGATGCGATCGTGCGCATAGTGTTGTTGGCCGCGCTGGCTCTTTTGAGCGCGTGTGGCAGTGCCGGCAGAGACCTGGGGGACGAGGGCGCTTATGACCCGTACCGACAGCCCTCTGTCGAAGGCGCGGCGACCGGTACTCTGCCCAAGGTGTCCGACCCGGCGCGCAATGCGTTCGTCGACAAGATGACCGGGATCGTCACGGTGTTCTTTGCCACTAACCGTAACGTGCTTTCCGACACAGGCTGCGTTGATGCGCTGGGCCAAAAGCGCGGCAAATTGCTGGTGTACGGCTACTGCCATGTGAAGATTCCGTTCGACCACAAGACCGGGGTGATCGAATCGCCGTCCTGGTTCAAGCTCGAGTGGTCCGAGAACCCGGATAAACATATTGCCATCCTCGGCGGGGGCGTGGTGGCCAAGGCCGAGTTCGATCAACTGATCAGCCATCGCCTGAAAGAAAACGGCTCCAGTTTCATCTATGTGCACGGCTACAACGTGACGTTTGAAGACGCCGCCAAGCGCACTGCGCAGATGGCCTACGATCTCGATTTTAAAGGGGTGCCGGCGTTCTATAGCTGGCCCTCGGCGGGCAAGCCCCAAGAGTACGTGCCGGATGAAGCGGCGATCGAGGCGGCCAAGACCAAGTTTTACGCGTTCCTGGTGGACTACCTGAAAAAGCCCAGTGTGAAGAAGGTCTACCTGATCGCCCACAGCATGGGCAATCGCGCCGTGGCCAGTAGCCTGGTGACCCTGAACATGCAGCACCCGCAGCTCAGGGGGAAAATCAAGGAAGTCATCCTGGCGGCGCCGGATATCGATTCCGATGTCTTTGCCGATGAAATCGTCCCCGGCATCACCCCCGCCAAATGGCCGGTGACCCTGTATGTCTCGGATAAGGACTGGGCGTTGCTGGCCTCCAAGACCTTTCACAAATACCCCCGCGCGGGCTTTGTATCCGACAACCTGATGGTGGCGCCCGGCATCGATACGGTCGACGCCAGCCTGGTCAAGACCGACTTTCTCAGCCACTCGTACTACGGCGATTCGACCACGCTGATCTACGACATCTACAACATCATCAACACCGGCAAACGCCCAGGGCAGCGGCAAAAACTTTCCCAGGTCACTGATGGGAACGGGGTGTATTGGCGCTTTACGCCTTAGCCGTAGCAGCCACTGACGTCGATGGGGAGCAGGGCCATGAACGACCGTTTCTCGCGTGTACCCAGGTGGGTTGTGGCGGTGCTCGTGGTTTCGACTCCCGTTACGTCAGGCGCGTGTAGGACGGAGAAGGTTCAAAATGCCTGCGCGGTGGAGCCAGGCGATGCTCGACGTGATCAGTAGCAGCATGATGGCGGGCACGGGACTACCGCCAATAACCACCAGGTGGGTGAAGGTCGCAAAACCCATGGTGATCGCGAGCAGCAGACCCGCCAGCCCAGCGCTAACGGGGATCAGCAGGGCGATAGCGGCGGTAACTTCGATCAGCCCCGTCACGCTACAGAACCACTGGCCCACGCCAATATGTTCGAAGACTTCGACCATCATGGGCACGCCAGCCAGCTTGGCACCGCCAGCGGCCAGGAATGCTGCCGCAGCAACCAGACGTAATCCGAGGGATGTGTACTTTAAAGCTCTGCTCGGGGTGTTCGACGCGGTGGACGCTTGGTGGCTCATCGTCGTGTTCTCTTTGGAGGGCTCAGCGCCCAACGAGTGCAGCGTTAGTAAGGGGGAGCGCACAGGCCAAGGATCAAGCCCCTCAGCCCTGACTGTTTAAACGCCCGCAATGGCCTCACGGACGAAGTCTTCATAGGTGCGCAGCGGGTGCCCAATGATGGCCTCAAGCCGGTCCACGGTGCCTTCAGCTGCTTGCATGCCGAACGTCTGGATACCCGCCATCATCAGCCGCATGTCATAAGCCAGCCACGTGGAACCGTACGCCGCCAGCCGCCCTTCAAAGGCCGCCACATCGTCACCACCGTAAGCCATCTCGCGACCCAGGGCTGAACCCCACGTCGTTGCCACGGATGCCCCCGTCAGTGCTTGTGGCCCAACCAACTCCAGCGTCACACGTTCGAGAGCAGAAGGCGCCGTGTCGCGTCGCAGCAGTTCTGCCACGGCGACATCGGCAATGTCGCGCGCATCGATCATCGAGACGCCGGCCGCGCCGATTGGCATCGGGTACACCGCGTAGTTCTGGATCGTCTGTTGGACCATGAGGTCGTTTTGCATGAAGTAGGCGGGCCGCAGAATAGTGGCGGGGATGTTAAAACTTTCGATCATCCGTTCAACGGTGTGCTTGCCGGTGAAGTGCGGAACATTAGTGAACTTGTCGGCATGAATTACCGACAGGTAAACCAGGCGCTCGATGCCGACCTCGCGAGCAAGGTTCAGCGTGATGAGGGCTTGCGTCACCTCATCGGGCGTAACAGCGTTGAGCAGAAACAGCGTCCGTACCGAAGACAGCGCAGCGCGCATCGACGGTACATCGGTGAGGTCTGCCACCACTTCAGTGACGCCAGCCGGGAAGTCGCGCTTACCCGCTTGGCGCACAAGCGCTTTGACCTCGGCGCCCGCAGCAGCCAGGCCCTGAGTGATGAGTGAACCAATGGTGCCCGTGGCACCGGTAACGAGAATGCTCATTTTGAATCTCCTGCAGTGATGGAGGGGGGGATCAGCGAGCGAAGTCCGCCACGACTTTTCCAGTCCCGGAAACGGTGCGATTGCGTTCAATCGCCTGGGGGATGTCTGCGAAGCCAACCACCTCGCCGATCCTGGACCGCAGCGTGCCGTTGGCGATTTCCTTTGCCAGCGCAGCCAGAAGTTCGGGATCGGGTTGTTCATGAACCACAGCCCTCGGCGATTCGCTGGCGTGCGCGCCAGAATGTCGGGTGATGACGTGCCGACAATGACGCCGTCTTCCGACAGCACCTGCCACGAGCGATCCAGGACCTCACCCCCGACGTAGTCGAGCACCAGGTCGATGTCCTGGACGACGTCCTCGAACCGTTGGGATTGATAGTCGATGACATGATCCGCGCCGAGGCTGCGCACATAACCCAGGTCCGCTGTGCCCGCAGTGGCGAAGACCTCGGCGGCGGCCCGCTTGGCGTATTGCACGGCGTAGGCGCCGAGCCCGCCTGCCGCGCCGTGAATAAGGATGCGCTGGCCTGGATGAACCGGCCCCGCATGATGGAGGCTCTTCCAGGCCGCCACGGCGGCGACGGGAACAGCGGCAGCATGGACGTCATCGAGGTTGTCAGGCGTCAGGGAGAGGCTCTGTTCACTGACGGTCAAGAAGTCGGCGTAGGCGCCCAGCCCGCCCACCGCCCCCATGACACGATCGCCCACACGAAAGCGAGAGGTGCCGGGGCCCACCGCGTCGACAACGCCTGCCATTTCGGCGCCCAACACTATTGGCAACGGCAGTGGGAAAGCATGTCGCACATGGCCTTCGCGGACCTTCCAATCGATGCCGTTTACGCCCGCGGCTCGAACTCGAACCAGAACCTGGCCTTGCCCGGGTTCCTGCTTTTCGATCTCGGCCACTGTCGCGGCGTTGGCATCACCGTAGGCCAGGACCCATATAGCGCGTTGCAGAGTGCTCATTGCAGTTCCTCGTACCGAGTTCCGATGACGAGAAGATAGGCTGTTGCGCAGATAAATCGCAGACACCAAAATGCAGACACTTCGTTTCAAAAGTGGAACACCATGAACCTGAACGCTTTGATCGACTTCGCGCTTGTCGCAACCAATGAGGGGCTCGGCAAGGCGAGCCGGGCGAGCGGCATATCCAAGGCAACCTTGTCGCGTCGCATCGCCGACCTTGAGGAGCAACTGGGCGTCAGGCTGATCGAGCGCAGCGCCCGCGGCCTGAAGCTCACCGAAGCGGGCGAAAGGCTGATGGCTCGAACGGAAGGTCCGTTGGGAGAGGTGATCGAAGCGATGGCGGCGGCCCGTGAGGGGCTGTCGACGCCTCGCGGGCGTTTGCGTGTCGCCTCACCAGTCCTGTTCTCCCAGCTCGCGATGGGGCGCATTGGAGCCGAGTTCTGTGCCGTCTACCCGGAGGTCGAAATCGAAGTGGTGGCGGAGGATCGTCTGGTTGACCTGGTGGAGGAGCAATTTGACGTCGCCATCCGCATCAACCCCAGCCCAGACAGCCATCTCGTCGGCCGCTGCTTTGCCAAAGACCGGCTGGTGGTCGTGGCCGCGCCAGAGGTACCCAAGCCAATGCCTGGCGCAATCAGGCCAGTTCCAGGCATCGTCACCTCGAGTTTTCAGCCCACCCACTGGAGCCTCGATGGAGGGCTCTTGGTCCTGGAGCCCATTCCCAGGCTACGGTTCTCTTCGTTACTCATGGTCCGCGATGCGGCGATCGCCGGTGGCGGTGTTGCCCTCATTCCACAGTCCATCGCATGGCATCAGCTGGCCCGTGGCGAGTTGGTCCAATGGGGCATGGTATCGGGTGTAGAACCCGAACTCTGGGTCTTGCACACGTCTCGGCGGCTTACGGCACCGAAGGTTCGCGCCTTTGTCGATTTCATGTGCGCGAAGTACCCGGACGGGTCTCTGGTGCTGAGGGGGTAGGGCAGCGCTCATGGGGCTCGGGGACGGATTCGCATGTCCGATGATGGCGGTAGCGGCCTTGTGCTACAGGCTGAAGTGGGCCCGAGGCTCGCATCGTGCGCTGGCCTCCAGCAGCAACTGATGACCCGCACTTGGGCGGCGGGGTGGGGGCGGCGTTAAGAAGGTCTGTCTTCAGGCAGGAATAATCGCAGTCTGCACTTGCTGATGACGGCTTACTAACACTAGGATGCGATAGATTCTCAAATGCACTGAGTTCTTGCAGAGGCTTTCTGTGTCGTCGCCACCCACGCTTCCAGCCACTCACGCCGATGTCCGCGCGCTGTACATCAATCATCACGCCTGGCTGCTGGGCTGGTTGCGCAGACGGCTGCGCCATGGCGACAACGCGGCCGACCTGGCCCACGACACCTTTGTGCACATCCTTGGCAAACCTGAACGGGTGCAAGAGTTGCGTCAGCCACGGGCCTGGTTGAGCACCGTCGCACATGGGCTGATGGTGGATCGCATTCGCCGCCAGCGTATTGAACGGGCGTACCTGGAAGCCATTGCGCACCTGCCGGAGGCTGAGGTGCCATCGCCCGAGTCACAGCTGATTCTGCTGGATACCCTGGCGCGCGTGGATAGATTGCTTGATGGCCTGCCTTCCAAGGTGCGTACGGCCTTTCTGATGTCCCGGCTCGAGGGCCTCAGCTACAAGGAGATCGCCGAGCGCCTGGCCGTCAGTCTGAGCTCGGTGGAGAAATACATGGCCAGCGCCATTCGCCATTGCTACCTGGCCCAGCGATGAGCGCTCATTCACTTCCTGAACTGCCCGATAACGTACTCGACGAGGCCATCGGCTGGCTGGTGAGGTTGGAGTCGGACGGCTCAAAACCACAGGTTCTGGAGGCTTGCCGACGCTGGCGCGAAGCCGATGCGTTGCACGAGGCTGCCTGGCAAGCGCTGCAGAAAAGCGACGCCAACTTCAAGGGCTTGGCCGCGCTGCCCGGTACCCTCGCGCTGGATACGCTGGAGCGCCTGCAAAGCGGTCGTCACAGCCGACGCCAGGCGATCAAGCTGCTGGGGATGGGGGTGGTCATCAGTGGTGTTGCCGCCTGGTCGGTACGTGACACCACACGGGTGCCGTGGGGGGCGGACTATGCCACTGGGGTGGGCGAGCGTCGTCAGTTCGTTCTGCACGATGGCACCCGCCTGCAACTCAATACCGCCAGTGCGGTGGACGTGCAATTCACCGCCCAGCGTCGAATGATCACACTGCGCCGCGGCGAGATGTTCATCGATACCGGCAAGGACAGCGCCACGCCCGGCGGGCGCCGCAGCTTCTGGGTCAACAGCCGCCATGCGCAGTTGCAAGCCATCGGTACCGCCTTTGCGGTGCGTGATGAACAACGCGGCACGCGGGTGCGGCTCGAGGACGGTGTGGTGGCCATTCATGGCAAGGGCGAGCCGATCCTGATAGCCGCCGGTGAGGAATACCTGATCGATGCCAACGGCAGCCACCGCGTCCAGGCCAGCCCCCTGAACGCCAGTGCCTGGACTCGCGGGCAACTGGTGGCCAAGCGCATGCCTCTGCACGAGTTGACGGCCGAACTGGAACGCTATCGTCACGGCTGGTTACGCTGCGACCCGGCCATCGCGCAACTGGAAGTCTCGGGTGTGTTCCAGCTCGATGACATCGACCGGGCCTTGAGTGCCCTGAGCGATTCGTTGCCGGTACGTGTCGAGCGCTTTACGCCGCTGTGGACCCGTGTTGTTGCCCGTTAAGCCTGATGAGAAAAAATCTCAAAAACAGTTACGGGTTTTTCCGAGCCCTTCGACAGACAGGGAATACACCCAGTCATTCGAAAGGAGCTCGTCGTTCATGTCCTCTGCTTTTATTCCTTCTCGGCCTCTGCAGCACCGTGTCCTGGCGCTGACCCTGCGGAGCATTTTGCTGGCCGGCATGACCGGTCTGCCGCTGGCCAGTTTTGCGGTGCAGGCAGAGCAAGCCGATAGCCGTCATTACGACCTGGCGGCCGGGCCGTTGGAAGACTCGCTCAACAGCTTCGCCCAGGTGGCCGGTATCAGCCTGCCCTTCGACCCGGCCCTGGTGCAGGGCAAGCGTGCGCCGGCGTTGCGCGGTGACTATGGGGTGCATGAGGGCCTCAACCGTCTGCTCGTCGACAGTGGCTTGACGGTGACCCGCACAGACAGCGGCAACTACCTGCTGATTGACCATGGCCAGGGCGGTGGAGCCCTCGAACTGGGCGCTACCAACATCAGCGGCCTGAGCCTGGGGTCGACGACCGAGAGCAGCGGTTCCTACACCACGGGGGCCATGCAGACGGCGACCAAGCTGCCGCTGTCCCTACGGGAAACACCGCAGTCGGTGACGGTCATGACCCGTCAGCGCATGGACGACCAGGGAATGCGCAGCCTCGATGACGTCGTCCAGGCCACGCCCGGGCTACGCTTGTCGGCTTCGCGCCCGGCCAACAGCGAGTTCTTCGCCCGCGGTTTCCCCATCACCAACCTGATGTTCGACGGCCTGCCCACCACCTATAACGCCGATTGGGTCGCCAGCGCCGACTTGGCTCCCTACGACCGCGTCGAAGTGGTACGCGGCGCTACCGGCATGATGCAAGGCGCCGGCAACCCCTCGGCCGCCATCAATATGGTGCGCAAGCGTCCGACCAAAGAGTTCCAGGCCAGTGTCACCGGCAGCGCCGGCAGTTGGGACAACTACCGCAGCGAGCTGGATGTCTCTGGCCCGGTCAATGCCAGCGGCACCGTGCGTGGCCGCTTTGTCGGCGCCTACAACGACAAGGACAGCTATCAGGATTACGCCGGGCGTGAGCGCGGTGTGTTCTACGGGGTCAGCGAGTTCGACCTGAGCGATAGCACGACCCTGACCGTAGGGGCGTCCGACCAGAACGACAACAACAACATCAACTGGGGCGGCTTGCCGGTGAGCCCTGATGGCAGCCACATGGGCTTCTCCCGTTCCAAGACGTTCGGATACAGATGGTCGCACCAGGACGTCGACAACAAGACGCTGTTCGTCGAACTCGATCAGCGCTTCGACAACGACTGGCGCCTGCACCTGGGGGCTTCGAAAAACTGGTCCGACTTCAAGATGATGGGCGGCGTCCTGGAACGTAACAACGACGCGACCTACCGCCAGCGCGTGTTCAACCAGAACCGTGACTTTGACCAGTCCACCTATGATTTTTTCGCCAGTGGCCCCTTTGCGCTCCTGGGTCGCCAGCATGAACTGGTGGTGGGCGCCAGCAAGCGTCAACTCAAGACCGAGGCCATCGGTGGCCACCGTTTTTTCAACAATATCTACATCAACAGCTTCAAACCCACCGATTTGGCCAGGCCAACCGTTCCGGACGTTTACTCCCTCAGTGACAAGGTCGACCAGGAAGGGCTCTACCTGACCACCCGCTGGAATCTCGCCGACCCGCTGAAAGTCATTCTCGGTGCTCGTCTGGACTGGTACGACGCGACCTCGATCTACGACCAGACCAACGACCAGTACTACACCTCGGGCAAGACCAAGGAAGTACGCCACGTCACTCGTTATGCCGGTGTCATCTATGACCTGGACGACAACCATTCGGTCTATGCCAGCTACACCGATATCTTCCAGCCCCAGACCGAGAAGAACGGTGCGGGCACTGGGATCAAACCGATCACGGGTGAAAACTACGAAGTGGGCATCAAGGGCGAGTACTTGGGCGGTGCGCTGAATGCCAGTGCCTCGCTGTTTCAGATCGACCAGCTCAACCGGGCGGCGGAAGTGGCAGACGCCCGCCTGTGCACGGTCATCCCCGTGGGCAGCTTCGGGTGCTATGAAGCCGCCGGCAAGGTTCGCAGCCAGGGCATCGAACTGGAGATCAACGGTGCGCTGACCCCCAACTGGCAAGTGGGCGCCGGTTATACCTTCGCCCAGGCCAAGTACGAGAAAGATGCCGACAAGACCAAGGAAGGCACCTTGTTTGACACCGACGTTCCCCGCCACATGTTCAAGGCCAATACCACCTACCACCTGCAAGGCGACCTGAAGCCGTGGCGTATCGGTGCCAACCTCTACAGCCAGAGCGCGACCTTCAACAAAGGCCGCAATGTGTTCGGCAACTTCCATATCGAACAGCAGGCCTACGCCTTGGTCGGGCTGATGGCCGGCTACCAAGTCAATAAGCACCTGGACACTCAGCTCAACATCAATAACGTCTTCGACAAAAAGTATTACCAAGGCATCGCCAGCAACTCCACCTGGAGCCCGTACGACGTCTTCGGCGATCCCCGTAACTTCACGGTCACGGCGAAATACAGCTTCTGAGGACATCGCGGGCCAAAGCGTTGCAAACGCCTAAAAAATCCGCAGCCACGACAGGGTGCGGATTTTTTTTGCTCCATGAGAAGCCCCATTCGACTAAGCGTGCAATCCAGTCACTTTCAGGGTGCGGATCATTACTGAACGTTCAAATTCAATAGCCACTGCGCCGCCAAGGCGCGCAGTCGGTCGGGGGTAGGGGAGGTGATGTGGCCGAGCCCAGATCGAATGGGCTGTGTTGTCAGGTGCCGTTAACGATGTTCCGCTGCCAACATTGATCTGAACTGTGAAATGTTTTCTGCAGATAGCCCGGCAGCCTCGAACACTGCGCAGGTGAAGCTGACGGGGGCAGGGCCGGGGGCAGTGATGATGCCGTCTGCAACCATCGCGACTGAACGGCTCTGATAGAGCGCCCCCCCGTTATAGTTTTCGGCATTGTGCTGCAGGAAGTCCGCGCTGTTCGAGGTATGAGGAATCGTGTCGAGAAGCCCGGCTCTTGCCAGTGCAAGCGTCCCGCCGCAGATACCGGCGATTGTCGCGCCACTGTCACGACTGGCCTGAAGAAAGTCTCGAACATCCGGTGCTTCTGCGCCTTCCCAGGCCATTCCGCCAATGACCACGACAACATCCGGCTTCCACTCCAGGCAGTGCTGCAAATGGCTATCCACCGTTGCAGTCAATCCGCCCTGCGAGCATAACTGCCCGGTAACAGGGGCGAAAAACCTGACGTCTATCCCATAAAACGGGGATGCAGTGCCGGCAATGAACGCATATTCCCAATCCGCAAAACCGGGTGTCAGTATCAAACCTATCCGTGCCATTCGTCAGACCTCTCCATGAATCCCGAGACCATAGAGAGGCCATACACAGATTTCAAGGGCTGCTTCGGGTCGATTGAAGACCTTTGAAATCGGCCAGTAACCTTGGCTACCGAGTATCATCCAGCCGCTGCCCGGGCAGCGCCCGTCTAACCGTGTGAACAAGGAGAACGCGCATGAACGAATACATATTATTCATGCACCGAGATGCCAACGACCTGGCTGCAGCCGGTGACCCAGAGCGGTGGGCGCGGTACATCACCAGGCTGCGCGGCACGGGGTTGTTTGACGGGGGTAGCTCTATCGGTGAGGGCGAATGCCTGCGCAAAGGGCACACGAGCGTGGCCGCTGTGGCGGATATCAGTGGATTTGTTCGAGTTCGGGCAAAAAATCTTGAAGATGCGAAAGCCTTTCTTGCCGGCAACCCGGTTTTTGAGGCCGGCGGCACAGTGGAGATTCGCGAGCTTCCCCGCCAGTAGACGGTATAGGGTCAGGCGTTAACGGGGGCACGCGCCTCAGCCGGAAGCGACCCATCAAGTCCTCTCTCTACTGGGAGGACTTATGGGGCATTAGGCGTAAGAGGGGAGAGGAAATACATTGGCACGCCTATCCTGGGAGCATCAATGAACAGACTGATTGGCGGACTTGTCTTGGTAGGTGGGTCCCTGGTTGCCAGCCACGCGATGGCTGAGCCGCAATGCGGGGACCTGCTCGCGGAACTCAGCGAAAAGCCTGAGGTTGTAGAGTTTCTGGAGTGCACTAAAAACAACGACGAGCTGGGAAAACCCATCGTGGCTCGCTACCGCGTAAAAGGCTCGGAGGCCCTTGAGGCTGAGCGCTACATGAGCCGGAGCTTCAGGCAGCCGAAGCTCCGGTACATCTGCTGCGGCTGGGATTCAACGATTTATTCCTATCGCGATGAAGCAACACAGCGTTGGTACACGCTCGGTATGGGGTCCGAGGAAACGCCCGTCAACCAACGGGAATCATGGTCGAAAATAACGTATTTCTACATCACGGCATCCATCACGACTGAAGAGTTCTGAAGGGAAAAAGGATGGATGTGCCTTCCATGCAGTAGCCGGGGGGCGGCGAGTAAGGGTCTACACCATCATCGTTGATTCAGTGTGTGGTCAATGGCCAAGAGGAACATTTTGGGGCCGCTGCGGAATGCATTCCCGGTGCTGTGGTCTGTACAACAACGCCGCCAAGGACCCGTGTCATGTCTGTTCGTCGTACCCACTGCCTGCTGATCCTGCCGTTGTTTGCCGGCTGCCAATACCTCCCACAGACCCACTACTTCATTGCACCGGAACACGAGCCGAACCCCGCTTGGATCCGTATCGTCAACTTCACCCAGCACGCCGATATATACCAATACGAAAACGGTGTGCGTTCGGGAGGGGTCGTTCGCCGAGGGCCCTTGCCCTTTATCAATACACAGGATGCGGGCCTGCCTAAAGCAGGGCAAAACCTGACGTCCGACTACTTTGAAACACCCGTCCGACCCGGCATCGAAACCCATGTGGGGATGTTTTGGGAGGGGCCGCGTACCCAGTCTTGCTCCGTGACAGCGCAGTTCACGCCACAGGCCGGGCGTTATTATCAGTTCAGAATGACGTCGGGTTCGGGAGGGACTTGCACGCTGTACCCTTCGCTGATCGAGCGCGACAAAGAAGGCACCGGGTGGCATCTAACGCCCAACCCGGAGGTCACTTATAAATACGCCGGGCCCACGGCCAACACCTATTACCGCGAGAGTCGTTTCGAGAACCCCGACGGTTTATCTGGAGATCCGCTTCATCGATTACGCCGGCCAGCAGATTGAAGGCGACCATTTGATGCTGTCCTTGGAAGATGCCCTTGAGTCTGCCCGTGTTGATTACGGCATTCTGCAGGCTGATTGGCGTGCGATGAGGCCAGCGGAAATTGCAAGGATCCCCTGGTAACGATGGCGCTCACCCGAACCAATATTGTGTCGTCCTGGTGAGGTGTTCTAAAGGCTGCGTTTGGCCGCTTGCGAGATTTAATCGTTGGAGGGAGACGAATCTCCCCCCGGGCTTTGCGCGACTTAATTCGTCACCGTTTCGCTGTACGCGGGATAGTCGGTATAGCCTTTGGTTGGGCTGCCGTTGACGCCATAAAAAGTAGCCCGATCACCTTCTGCTATCGGCCAGCCGTTTTGCATCCGTTCGACAAGGTCGGGATTGGAAATGAATGGGCGACCAAAGGCAATCAGATCCAGATCGCCGGCCTCCAGCACAGTCTCTGCCAGCTCCCGATTAAAGCCTCCCGCAGCGATCAAGGTGCCTTGATACGTTTGGCGGAATCGAACGGCAAACCCCTCGGGAATCGCTTCTGCGCCAATCGTGAGCTGATCACTCAAATGCACATACGCCAGGTCTCGGTCATTGAGCGCCGAGGCCAGGCTCAGCCAGGTATCGGTTTCTTCGGCGTAGGGGTGCATGTCGAAAAGGCGACCAAATGGGGACAACCGCACGCCTACCCGGGCACTGCCAATTGCTGCGGCCAAGGCATCCAGTGTTTCGAGCAGGAAGCGTTGGCGATTGGTGATGGAGCCGCCGTAGGTGTCCTGGCGAGTGTTCAGCGCACCGTTCAGGAATTGCTCGAAGAGATAGCCGTTGGCACCGTGCAATTCGATGCCGTCGAAACCAGCGTCCAGCGCACGTCGCGCGGCGCTTGCAAAGTCACCGGTGACCCGATGCACTTCGGCTGTGCTCAAGGCTCTTGGGCGGCTTGCCTGCACGGGGCCGGGCTTGTCTTTTTCAACCCAGCCGTAGGCATTCGAGCTGGCGGCAACGGTAGCGACCGATGACACCGGAGAGGCGCCCCCAGGCTGAAGTGACACATGGGACATGCGTCCGACATGCCACAGTTGCGCGAAGATCCGCCCGCCTTTGGCGTGGACGGCATCAGTGACTCGCCGCCAGGCTCGAGTGTGTTCATCGCTATACAGACCGGGGTTGAACAGGTAACCACAGCCCTCGCGGGAGATCGGGATGCCTTCACTGATAATCAGCCCGGCAGAGGCTCGTTGGGCGTAGTAGAGAACCGTGTGTTCATCCGGAATATCGTCAAGGGCTCTTGCCCGTGTCATAGGGGCCATGACCACGCGATTGGCCAACTCGGTACCGGCCAGATCGTAGGGTTTGAATAATGTGTTCATCAGAAACTCGGGAAGTCAGTGAAAAGGGGAGAGGGATCAGGACGGCAGAACCAGCCCATTGCCTGGATCGCCGCCGCCGACATTGGGCTCAGGCCAGACGACATCCAGGCGGGTACGGCTGATCAGCCATTGGCCCTTCACGCAGCGATACTCGTCGGCATACAGCCCAACCAGCAGAAGCGGGTTTTCGTCGGCAGCCCTTTGCGTGGCGAAGTCGATCAGGTAGCAACGCCCTTCGGCCCGGTTCTCATCGAGAATCTCGATCCAGTGATTCGACACGGCGTGCATGAAGGGATACGCCCCGCGTTGTTGCACATCGAATGCTGAAAAGGCTTGGGACAAGCCCTGCTGGATGGCGTCACGGCCTCTCCAGCAACCGCGAGCAACCTGGCAAATGGCGTCCTCGGTAAACAACTGTGCGAGTGCATCCATCCGATTGGCATCGAGATGATGGCAGTAGCGCAGTCGCAGGTTCCTGATCGCTTCAAGGGTGAGCAGTCGGTTCACATCGGCGTTCACAGTGGCCTCCAGGGGAAGGTCGTTCAAAAGGAAGGCCACCTTAATCCAGTCCAGAAAATCTATTAATTCGTGAAAATTACAATCAGTTGATCCTCCAGGGATAGAATCGAGCTTTCAGCAATGTGGAGCCCGTCATGGATTCCTTTCAATTCGATGGCATTCCGGAGTTCACCCTGGCGGCTCAATGCGGGAGTTTCACGGCGGCTGCGTTGCAACTGGGCGTGACCAGTTCGGCAGTGGGCAAAAGCGTCACCCGCCTGGAAAAACGCCTCGGTATCAAGCTGCTGCACCGCACCACGCGCAAACTGAGTTTGACCAGTGAGGGAGAGGTTTACCTCGCCAGTTGCTTGCGAGTCATGGATGAATTGCGGGGTATTGAAGGGAGCTTTCTCAACGGCGTCGCCGAGCCCAAGGGACGTGTGCGTATCGATCTTCCTGCTGCATTTGGCCGACGCCATATTGCCCCCATGCTGATTGCTCTGGCCCGGCAATACTCGCAGCTCGACTTGACGGTGACCTTTGGTGAGCGGACGGTCGACATGATCAACGATGGCATTGATTTGGCGGTACGAATCGGCGACCTCAAGGATGACCCGGAGTTAGTCGCACGCCGGCTCGGTGAGCAGCATCTGGTGGTTTGTGCGGCGCCCGACTACGTGAGCCGCTGCCCGCCGATTCTGCACCCGTCCGCGTTAAAGGAATGCGATTGCATCATTGCCTGGCGTAAAGGGCTGCGCATGGCGTGGTTGCTAAGGAATGCCAAGGGCGAGGCACAAGAGCAGGAAGTGCGCGTGCGCCATGAGTTCGGTGACGGTGAAATGATGTTACGCGCGACCCTGGATGGCTGCGGACTTTGTCAATTGCCCACCTGGCTGGTTTCGGAGTATTTGCGCAGTGGGGCTTTGGTCACTGTTCTGGACAACTACGCAGGAGCAACCATGCCCATACACGTCATTTGGCCGCGTACGCGTTACATCCAGCCGAAAGTGAGGGTTGTCGTCGATGCCTTACTCAAGATGGCCAAAGAGCAAGCAACGCTGTTCGGCGCAAGTCACAGCATCGGTTTGTCGTAGAGCCTGATGATGCCCGTGAGGTTTATGCGGCGATCTGCAGTGGTCGTCATTGGCCGAGAGCCACTGGGCGTGAGGGGCCGCAATCGCCCCGAAGCGACCCCCTTGAACCGCACACCTTCAACTCAAATCCCCCTCGACAATGATCAGCTCGCGTGGCTGTACACGGGGTCGTTGTCGCATACTCTGGCTTGTGCGTAGCTTGGAAAACCAACCGCCAGCGCAGGGCTGTTCGAGAGGGCGCGTCAACGCATTAAAGGTCAGCGCTTCACCCCCCAATCAACTTGAAAAGCAGCAGTGCGGCCATGCCGACCGCCAGGGTCAGGAGCGTATTTCGAGTTTTCCACGCGACCCAGGCGGCGATGATGGCGGCGGGGATTTGCGGGTTGGCGAGTTCGAATTCAGTGTGCCCATTGGGGTACACCACGGCGGGCAGTACCAGCGCGGCCAGCACGCTGGCCGGTACATAGAGCAAGGCTCGGTTCAGCCACTCGGGAATGCGCCAGCGGCCATAGAGTTCGACAAACGAAAGACGCATGACAAAGGTCCCTACGCCGACTGCCAGAAACAGACCCCACAACGCCAGATCGCTCATTGGGTTTCCCTCTCAACATCGTCTGGACGTTCGGTGCTCGAAGGGCGGCTACGCATTTTCTCAATCAGTAAGCCGGCCACAACGCCTCCGATCGAAGCCATGACCAACCCCAGGTTGTAGGGCATGTTGATGGCCAACACGGCGATCGACCCGCCGACCGATGCGGCGCCCAGGCTCGCCGCATTGCGCAGGTTGGGCACCAGCAATGCCAGGAAAGACAGGGGAATGGCAAAGCTCAATGACCATGACTCGGGGATGCTGGCCCCCAAGAAGACCCCGGCCAATACCGACAGCTGCCAGACCAGCCACATGGCCACCGCCGTACCGGCGTAAAAGTAATGCCCGAAGCGCCCGGGTTCGCCCGACGAAAACCTGAGGCTGTACAGCGCGAACGACTGATCGGACAGCAGGTAGGACATGGGCCATGTCCAGCGACGGGGCAAGTGGTGCAGGTGCGGCGCCAGCGAGGCGCTGTACATGATAAAGCGCAGGTTGATGATCAACGCAGTGACCACAATCGCCACCGGCAAGACGTTGTTGTGCAGCAGTTGGAGGGCAACCATCTGGGCCGAGCCCGAGTAAAACAGCAGGGTCATGCCCAGGGTCATGCCGGGTGACATGCCCATTTCAATGGCCATCACTCCGGTGACCAACCCGAAGGGCACCACGCCGGGGGTCAATGGCATCAGGGTTCGAACGCCATGAACGAAGGCTTCCGTTCCAGTTCGGTACTGCATTGCATGTCCTTGTTGTTTTTGTGCAGCCGGTGCGGCAACGGCAGGTTGCCTGTTTCGAGGCTGGAAATAGAGGAGGGCATACGATACCTGCACCTGAGATCCGTGGGGGTGGATATTCGCATGACCCGTGCTGCGCCGGGCGTTGAGGGGGAGCGTGTAGGTACCGGAGGATGCCGCTGAAAGGCGCGAGCGCTGCTTCAGCCAACACCGCCGGGGTATCGTCCTCGGGCACAGGGGAGAGCTCACCAATCGCTCGGTGAAAGCGATGGGCAGCCTGTGGGAGAAATACCCGGCATCCAGGCCTGCGATGTGGTTGAAAAAAGACGCGGGGCCGTTGTGTCAGTCATGGCTGTTGTTGCCAGCCCCCAGGCCGACCTGCTGCAGGTAGCGCTCCAGGCTTTGAACATCGCCCTGGGCGACGATCGCGCCGACGTAGCCATCCGGGCGCACCAATACCCAATCATCGATGGCCGGCTCGTACGCTTCCTGGAAATGCCCCTGGTCATCGAACAGGTCGCCGTGGGGGCTGAAGGTGTGGATGCGCAGCCCAGCTCGGGGCGGCACCGCATCGCGCTCCAGACCGTAGCCCAGCAAGGTCCAATGGGGGCCTTGGTAGAGGTCGAACAGCCGCGACGGATGGCCGGCTGCACCCCAGATCGGCGCGTCCGGTGCTCGATCGCCCGCCGACAGACGACCGCTGCGATCGGGGCGCATAAGGGCCAGGCTGGATTCGGGGTAGCCGATATCGAGTTGGTGCACGTCGCGGCCGCGGCGCATATCGCCTTTTTTCTGCGCTTCAAGCAGCCGGGTCGCCAAGCCAAGCATCGACGCGGCCACCGGCCGGCGCTCCTCCTCATAACTGTCCAGCAGCGCCTCGGGCGCCCCCTGGATCACCGCCGCCAGTTTCCAGCCCAGGTTGTAGGCGTCCTGCACGCTGGTATTCAGGCCCTGGCCACCGGTGGGCGGGTGGATGTGCGCCGCGTCCCCCACCAGGAACACGCGGCCGATGCGGTAACGGTCGGCCAGCCGGGCGTTCATGGTGTAGGGCGAAGACCAGGACACGGATTGCACCTGAATATCGTTGCGGCCGGTGCGCTGCGCCACCAGGGTCGTCAGCCCTTCAGCGGACAGATCAATGTCGCCGTCGAGGGGGATCGGGCCCTGGATTTGAAACAGCTGGGTGCCGGCCAGCGGGCACAGCGAAATCTGCCGCGCCATGTCGCCATCGCTGAAGCGGTGCCAGTAATCACGGGACAGGCCCGTTATCACTGCATCGGCCACCAGGGCGCGAACGCCGAGGGTCTTGCCGGGGAAGTCGATGCCCAGGCTATGGCGCACAAAACTGCGGCCGCCATCGGCGCCCACCAGCCACTGCACGCGCAGGGTTTCTGCTCCGGCCTTGCCCGTCAGGCGGGCGGTGACGCCATCGGCATCCTGTTCGAAGCCGACCAGCTCGCAGTCAAAGTCCGCGTGGTGCCCCAGTTCCAGCAGGCGCTCGCGCATCACCCGTTCGGTCAGACATTGCGGCAGCATCAGCGGCACGGGATAAGGCTCGGCCGGCGTGGGGTCGAAATGCTCGATCACATCCGCGTCGCTGTGGCTGCCATCGTCGCGGTATCGCCGCTCAGTCGGATAGACTCCCCCCGCAGCAACGATTCGGTCGAGGATGCCGATGTCCTCGAATATTTCCTGGGTTCTAGGCTGAATACCTTTACCGCGGGACCCGTGGAAGGGCAGGGCGTTTTTTTCGATCAGGCGCAACGAAATGCCCCTTCGTGCCAGGTCAATCGCCAGCATCAGACCGGCAGCGCCCGCGCCGCAAATCAATACGTCAACTGCGAGTGGCTGTTTCATCACGCTCTCCGATATGTGCAAGATGCACATAGTTAAGCGAAGGAAAAAACGTGTCAACAAATAATGTGCAAAATACACATATAAGCGCACAGCTTCGCGAGCTCCATGGCGCACTGCTGGAGATTGTCGCGGTCATGAACCGCCCGCAGCGTGACGAGGCCATGGTGCGCGAAGCGGGCATTTCCCTGGACCGCGCCTTGTTTCCGTTGCTGGTTCTGGTGGAGCGGGTCGGGCCCATTGGCGTTGTCGAACTGGCCGACCGTGTGGGGCGCGACTACACCACCGTCAGCCGGCAGGTGACCAAGCTGGAAAGCCTGGGGCTGATCAATCGTCAGGAAAGCGCCACCGATCGCCGTGTACGCGAGTCGGTCATCACCGAGAAGGGCAAGGCGATGACCGACCGTGTCGATGAAGCGCGAGAGCGCATTGGCCTGGCGATTTTCGCCTCGTGGGAGGACCAGGACGTGGAGAACCTGGTGCGCCTGATGCGCAAGTTTGCCGATGGCATCCAGGACGATGCGTTGGCGGCGCTGGAGCATCCGTAACGCGGGGCCTAAGATCACCCGATTTGTGAAGATCACGGCGACCTTGCGCTATAAAGTTTCGGGGTCGCTAAGCCAACTGACGGATCCCCAGGGACACAATCAATCCTCCGCACAGCCGGTCGATGGCTTTTTTTCTTCCTCGATATGCATCGGCAATCTTGGGCTGGGAAAGAGCCATGGCGACCAGCCCGTACCAGGTCATTGAAACCACCACGACCACCGCCAGCATGGATGAAAACGTGCCCAGCGAGACATGGGCGGGGGCTGCGGCTGAAAACACAGCGGCATAGAAAGCCATGGATTTAGGGTTGCCAATGTTGGTCACCACCCCCTGAAAAAACGACTGCCTGCAATGACTGCCGACGCAGCGGTGAGGGGGCCAGGGGTGGTTTTACCCGCGTTGATCAGCAGGCGGAGTCCGAACCCGATGAGGTAGGCAGCCCCGAGGACTTTGACCACCAGCGCTGCCCAGGGGAACGCAGCAAATACCAAACTGAGGCCTGCAAGCGCACAGGTGGACCAGAACAGGTTGACCAATACGATCCCCGCAACCAACGCCAAGGCTTCTGACCGAGTGGCCGCCACCGCTTTATGCACCACGGCAACGAAGTTCGGCCCGGGGATAACGACCCCGGCCAGGTAAACCAAAAAGACGGTCAAAACGGCAGATCCATCGATCATGTGTTTTCTCAAGAGTGCTGTGGACGGTGGCCGTCCTATCAATGAGGGGTCCAAGAGCAAGGGTGTATGTGACCCCAGCCACCCGGTGAGAAGAGTTCTACACGAGGCGTTTTAGGTGGAGGTTGTTTACGTGTATCTCGCCGCAAGCAGTCGGACGAACGTAGTTATAAAGCGCTGACGTGTGCATTTCCAATACTGAATTAGGCAACCGCTGATTCCGATGTTGGTCAATTCCCTCGATCCGCAATAGTTACCGCCGCGAGCAGTTGGGAATGTTGAGAGTCAGGGCGCTTATTACCCGAAAGAAGCGTTCCCTGATCGCGCCAGACCGCCCCTCCAAAGCACACTAATAATAACGCTTCCTATTTGCGTTTTAATTTTCCAGGCTCTATCCTCGCCGCGCCGCCCCCGCTGGCTGGGGCCGGCGCCCCTTGCGTCGAGCGTTCGACGTGTTGTCTGCCCGATCAGAGGCTGCCGGGATGGATTGGAACGGAATCAATTTGCGCTGGGCCTACACCGACTTGCTCTTGAGCCTGAGTCGCCGGACCCAGTGTGTGCAGCGGGCCTACGATGTGCTGCACGATGCCTTTATCCGTTTCCTGTTGGCCAGCCAGCGCACACCCATCGAGCAGCCCAATGCCTATTTGCGCCGAGTGGCGCACTCGGTGTTGATCGACCATTTCCGCGAGGCGGCGCGCTATTACCCGATGCCCGAGGAGCAGGGCGAGCCCTGGATGGACCGGCAGGAAAACGCGGACTTTGCCCCTTCGGCGGAACATCTGGCGGATCTGCAGCAGCGTCTGCAGGCCTTGCAGCGCATCCTTGATTGCTTGCCGCCGCGCTGCCGGGAAGTGTTCTGGCTGGCACGGATCGAGGGCCATCGGCAGCCGGAAATCGCCCGCATGTTGGGCATCAGCCTGTCGATGGTGGAGCGTCATCTGATGCGGGCCTTGCTGGATTTGCGCCAGGCCCGTGAGGTGCTGGCGCCATGAGTTCGACCCGTCAGCAGGCAGCGCGCTGGTTCACCCGGTTGCTCGATTTGCCCGCCGATCATCCAGAGCGCCAGGCGTTCCAGGCCTGGCTTGCTGCCGACCCGCGCCACGCCGCCGAGTACCAGGTGTTCAGCGAGTTGTGGGGGGATTTTTCCTCGACCCCGAAAACCGCGGCCCTGGCCGGCGCCATGGAGTCCCTCGGCCGTCGGCGGTTTGTGCGCAACGGCCTGCTCGGTTTGGCAGCCTTGTCTAGCCTGGCGTCGCTGCTGACCCTGCGTTACCGCGCCCTGGGGGATTTGCAACTGGTCACGGGCATTGGCGAGCGGCGCCGGGAGACGCTGTCGGACGGCAGTCAGTTGGTGCTGGACGCCGCCACCCGCATTCACGTGACTTTTACCGAACACGGCCGCCAGCTGTTTCTGTTGCAGGGGCGGGCGATTTTCGACGTGCGCCCCGACCCGCAGCGTCCGTTCACCGTGGAGGCCGGTGTGGCCCAGGTGCGGGTACTGGGCACGCGTTTTGTGGTGGAGCGTTTCGAGCGGCGGGTGCAGGTCAGTGTCGATCGCGGCCGGGTGGAGTTCGGCAGTGCCCGGCAGCGCCTGGTGCTGGAGCGCGATCAGGTGGCCGAGGCGGATGAGCGGGGGCAGGTGCAACGCATTCAGCGGGCGGCGGCGGGGGCCTTCAGTTTCGAGCAAGGCAGCCTGACCTTCGACCGCGCCGACCTGGTGGAGATTGCCGCCGGGCTGTCGCGCTACCGGCAACGGCCGCTGCGGGTGGAGGGCCGGTCGAGCCTGAGCCTGACGGCGGTGGTGCAGACCACCGACGTCGACACCTTCCTCCACAGCCTGCCGCAGTTGGCGGCGGTGCGGGTGGAGGAGCGGGCAGCTTTACCGTGCTGGTGGCCCGCTGAATTTTTTTCGCAGCCGACATCAGGGATTTGCTCACCCCCTTCGTCAATGGGTATCTGCCGACCCTTAACGAGAAACACCATGCTGCGCATTTCGCTCAATAACCTGATCGCCGCCAGTGCCCTGGCCGGCGTGTTGCACGCCCAGGCCGCCCCGCTGGAACTGGCCTTGCCGGCCCAGCCCCTGGGCCAATCCCTGCGCCAATTGGGCAGCCTCGCCGGCCTGACCCTGGCGGTGGACGATCGCCTGGTGGCCCAGCGTTCGGCGCCGGCCCTGAGCGGCCGTTTCGAACCCGATGCAGCCCTGCGCCTGCTGCTCGCCGGCACCGGCCTGAGTGCCCGCCAGCAAGGGCCGGTGTGGCTGATCATGGAAGACCTGCCAGGGGCCTTGAACCTCGCTGCCACCACGGTTCGTGGCGGGCAATTGGGCTCGACCACCGAGGGCAGCGGTTCCTACACCACCGGCGAGATGCGCACCGCGACCAAGCTCAACCTGAGCCCGCGGCAAACCCCGCAGTCGGTGAGTGTGGTCACGCGCCAGCGCATGGACGACCAGAACATGACTCGCCTGGAAGACGCCTTGAGCCAGGTGACCGGGGTCAATGTGCTGTACGAGACGCCGGACCAGGCGCGTTTCTATTCCCGGGGGTTTGCCATGGACAACGTCCAGCAGAACGGCGTCAGCTCGCAGTTCCAGGGCAGTGTGCCGGGCATGGGGTCGGCCGAAGCCTCCAGCGATTCCCCCGACCTGGCGATCTACGACCGGGTCGAAGTGCTGCGTGGCGCCTCTGGCCTGACCCAGGGCACCGGCGAACCGGGCGGCACGGTGAACCTGGTGCGCAAGGCGCCGACCCGGGACGTTCAACTGTCCACTCGCTTGAGTGCCGGTTCCTGGGACAAGTACCGCAACGAGATCGACGTCTCCGGCCCCTTGAACAGCGATGCGTCGCTGCGTGGGCGGCTGGTTACGGTGTATCAGCAGAATCAGTCGTTCGTCGATTACGTCGGCGGCGACCGCCAGGTACTGTTCGCCAGCCTGGCCTATGACCTGTCCCCCGACACCAGCCTGACCACCGGCTTCAACTGGCAAAAAAGCCACAGCGTGCCCAACCTCTACGGCGTGCCCATGTCCACCGACTACAGCAGCCTGGACCTGTCGCGCTCGACCTTCCTGGGCGCCAGCTGGAACCACATGACCTATGAAAAGACCCACCTGTTCGCCGAGGTCGAGCATCACCTGGACGACAACTGGACCCTGAGCAGTGCCCTCAACTACACCCAGTCCGACGCCGAGGAGCAGTTTATCGGCGTGTTCGGCAACGGCACGGCGGGAGTGGGGGCGGCCGGTACGGCGCGCTTGAACAACTACATCGCCCGGCACAACCAGGGCGACCAGTATTCGGCCAACCTCAACCTGGCCGGCAAGTTCCCGCTGCTGGGGCGTGAGCATGAACTGGTGCTGGGTGGGGATTATCAGAAAGAGCTCTACGACAACCTGCGGGGCATCGGCGCGCAGACGGCAGTGATCGACGTCTATGGCTTCGACCCCGCCAGCCTGGACAAACCCGAGGTGCCGTATCGCAACCGTTACCGCTACGACAACTACCAGCGCGGCCTGTACGCCACGACGCGGTTCAACCTGAGCGACGAGCTCAAGCTGATCCTCGGCAGCCGCTACAGCAGCTTCTATTTCAACTCCCGTTTCAAGAACCTCGGCACCGGTGTCGAGAGCCGCTCGCCGTACCGCGAAGACGGCAAACTCACGCCGTACGGCGGGCTGGTCTGGGACTTCAGCGAGCACCTGTCCTGGTACGCCAGTTACACCAGCATCTTCAAACCGCAGAACCTGGTGGACGAGTCCAACACCCCGCTCAAGCCCATCGTCGGCGCCAATTATGAAACCGGGATCAAGGGGGAATACTTCGGCGGTGACCTCAACCTGTCGGCGGCGCTGTTCCGCATCCTTCAGGAAAACCGTGGCATCGATAACGGCAACCCGGCCTGCCAGGACAACTGCAACGAGGCCTCGGGCAAGGTGCGCAGCCAGGGCCTGGAACTGGAAGCGTCCGGCGCCCTCAGCCCGCGCTGGCAGCTGTCCGCCGGCTACACCTTCACTCGCAGCGAATACCTGGAGGACGTGTCCAGCACCGTCAAGGCCGGGGACCCGTTCAACGAATGGTTCCCCAAGCACCTGTTCCGGCTCTACACCGACTACCGCCTGGCCGGCGACGGCGAGCGCTGGAGCATCGGCGGCGGCCTGACCACCCAGAGCAGCACCGATACCACCCGCGACATGTACCAGGGCGGCTACACCCTGTTCAGCGCCAACCTCGCCTACCGCGTCGACCAGCACACCACCCTGAGCCTGGTGGGCAACAACCTCACGGACAAGACCTACTACATCCCGGTCTCCAACCGTCACCGTGGTGGCAACAACTTCTATGGCGACCCACGCAACGCCACGCTGACCTTGAGCTGGGTGTATTGAGCTAGGGGCAGAGGATAACCGGGCTTAGCAGGCGCCAAGCCCGGGCCTGGTGGGGAAGCTCGACCAGGTGCTGGTTCGGTTCATCGGCCGGCGTTCAATCGTGCTCCTGCGCCCGGTAACCGCGCTCGCTCTCGAACTGGTTCAACAGCTGTTGCCGCGACAAGGTCTCGGTCAGTTCGTCCAGGTGCTGGCGGACCAGCACGCTGGCGCCGGCGCCTTCCAGGCGGTCGATCAGGTCGAGCAAGGTGTGCTGTTGCTGCTGCAGGCCTGCGTCGTCATCAAGGCTCAGGGGGAAGTCCGTGGTGTCGATTTCGACCACGGGCTGCTCGCTGCCCAGTTTGCCCGCCAGTTCGCCGACGCTGGCCGTGGTGTACGGGCGCAGCAGCTTGATCAGGCTGGGGGTGTGGGGGGCGACGGTCACGGCGATGGAGTAGACGGACATGGGGCTTCGACTCGCTAGATGAACGGGCTGTTCGGCCCGGCTTAGCGCCGGCTCGACCAGTAGTCGTGCAGGGCGCGGGCGGCGGGTTCCAGGGCGGCCACGCGCTGGCGGTGCAGTGCCACGTCCAGGTCCACCGGCAGTTCGAAGTTGTCCTGGTCGGCACAGTCGCTGATGGCTTGCAGCAGGGCTGCTTGCGGGGCCGGCAGGTCGGGCCAGTTGCCCACGGCCACGCCGCGCAGGTAACCGAAGCACCATTCTTCGGCCAGGGTCAGGGGCTGGCCGTTGTGTTCGGTCTGTTCGAAACGGGCGCTGAAGCTCTGGGGTTTGAGGGCCAGTTGGCTGGCCAGGGTGTTGATGTGGCGCACGCAGAGTTCGATGAACTGCTTGCACTCGGCGGGGCTCTCCCAGTCCGGGTTCTGCCCGCCCCAGATGGTCGGGAACCATTCGGCGATGTCCACCTGTGCCGGGCTGGAGACCAGGGCGGTGAAGTAGCCGTCGAGCTCCGACGGGTTGAGCACGGAGTGGTCGTCGCCGTACTTGAGCAGGGTGTCTTCGATGAATTCGAAGTCGGCGGCGGTCAGGGGCTGGTCGTGCATGTTGAGGTTCCTGAAGGGGCCGATGGGGCCGGAAAAAGTCGCGGAGGATGAACCCTGTGGCGGATTTTATCCAGAAGCCATGCGCTGATTTTTCCCGGTGACGACAGAGGGGGTCGTCTGCGACGCGTTCAGTGGGCTGATGCGGCGAGTATTCCGGCGCTCGGGATCATCCTGCGCCGCAATATTCGCACTGTTGCCGCTTTCAGCGCCAGGCACAGAGCGTGCCCGGCGCCACGATCACACCAGCGGCGCTACCCGCAATTCGGTGGCGCATTCGAGCAGCGAGCGGCGCTGGGTGTCGGCGTACAGTTGCAGCTCGTTGAGGGTGTCGCGGCCCAGGGCGCGCTGGAACTCGGCCTGGTTGGAATGGGTGCTGTAGTGGGACTGAGCCTCGTCGCCGAGGTTGGACTGGAAGATGCCCGCGGCGCTGACCGGCAGGAAGTCTTCATAGACCAGGGGTTCGAAGGCGATGTGCCCGGCACTGATCAAGGCTTCCAGTTCCTTGAGAGGCAGCTCGTTGCTGCGGGCGGCGATGCCTTTGGCAGTGGGGAAGTAGCGGAAGTAGGCCAGGCCCAGGCGGCGCATGTCGTCGTGGTTGTCGGGGAAGTCCTTGAAGCTGTTTTCAAGGGTGGCCATGTAGCGTTCGGCGTTGGCTTCGTTGGGAAATTCACCCAGTTGCTCGCGGGCGCTGTTCAGCAGTTGGTCGTACAGGGCCCGGCCCTTGGGGGTCAGGGCGGCGCCGCGTTGTTCGATTTCACCGAAGCGTGCCGAGTGGCTGCCGCTTTCATCGGCGTGCTGGCCGACAAAGCGGATGGTTTCTTCCAGGGCCTTGAAGCTGGTCTGGCGCAGCAGGATCGGGCACTGGCGACGGGGCGGGCCTTCGATCACCGCCTTGGGGGTGATGCCGTGCCGGGGCATGCCGGCCTGTACGGCGTCGATGTCCAGGGTGCGCGGCGTCAGGTGGTTGATGTGGGGCCCCTTGAAGGCCACCACGTCAGCGATCAGCCGGTGCTGGGCGTTGAGTTTCTGGTACTCGGCCAACGACACTGTGGCCTGGTTGTGCCAGCGGAAGGTTTCCAGGGCCTGCTGCACGAAGTCCTTGGCATCGCTCGGGCTCAGGCCGCCGTCGAGTTCGGATTTCTCGATCAGCTCAATGACCCGTGGGGTGAAGATGCTGCGGCGGCTCAGGACCCATTCGGCGAATGCCCGCAGGCCGTCGTCCTCGATCAGTTCCAGGCGCAGCAACGACGTGAAGACGCGGAACGGGCTGACTTGCAGGGCGTCCTCGTGCACCGCGCGAAACGCCGTGGAGTGCACCGGCACCCCGGCCGGTGTCAGGTCGTAGTAACCCACGGGCTGCATGCCCATCACCGCGAACAAGCGGCCCAGGGTCGCCAGTTCGGCCGCCGTGCCGACGCGGATCGCGCCGTGACGCTCCATGTCCAGGCGCTGGATTTCGCCGGTCTGTTGCAGGCTCTGGGCAACCGCGCGGTCCTGGTTCATGACCTGCTGGTTGGTCGCGGCGACCAAGTCCATCAGGGTGCCGTAGAGCGGCACTTCGTCCTTGTACATCTGCGACATGGCGCGGGAAAAGTCGGCTCGGATCTGGTCGCGATTGGCGAACTGGGCAGTGCTCATGTGGATCGTTCTCCGCAAACGGTTTGGCAGGTTGCCTTGGAAGTGCCTGTGGGGTGAATTCTGCGGGCTGGCCGGGGCCGCTTCAAACGAATAAATGGCCGCGTGTCATTCCAAAAAATACTGACCTTCAAGGCGTCGCCGGCCCCTCGCGTTGCGCCGTCTGGCGCGGCTGGCCATTGTCCATTCGCCCTGGAGCATAGTCGGCAGGGCACGCGCCTAGGGGGATGCCGATTCGAGGCGGTTGTAGGTCAGTCATGGGGGGAATACAGATAGGGTGCGCCCCTCACGCAGCAGTGAGGGGGGCGCGGGCGTGGCGGGTTACGTCGGCTGGGTGTCGAGGTGGCGCAACAGCGCCTGGAGCGGGTGCTGCAACGCCAGGTGTTGCAAGCGCGCCGCCTGGCTGCGACACGAATAACCGTTGGCCAGCACTTGGCCCGACGCGCCGTGTTGCTGCAACAGCGGTTGCCAGGACTGGCTGAAAATCTGCTGCGACGTGGCCAGGTTGCGGGCTTCATGCCCGTAGGTGCCGGACATGCCGCAGCAGCCGCTGGCCAGCACCTGCAACTCCAGGCCCAGGGCCTGGAAAATCGACGGCCACAGCGCGGTGCTGGCCGGAGCGTTGGTTTTTTCCGTGCAGTGGGCCAGTAGCTTGTAAGCGCCAGCGCCGGCTGTCGACGGCCCCGCGATCTGCGCCAGGGGCAGGCCTGCCAGCCACTCCTGAGGCAGCAGCACCTGGGGCGCGGCCTGTTGCCCCAGCAGCTTCTGATACTCCTGGCGATAGACCAGGGTCATGGCCGGGTCGAGGCCCAACAACGGGATGTCGAAGCCGCTCAATGGCTGCAAGCGCCGGGCGTTTGTTCTCGCGGCCTTGGCGAAGGCGCCGAGAAACCCCAGCACTTGCAGCGGCTTGCCATTGGCGCTGAACGGCGCCAGCCAGGGCTGGTAGCCCAGGCGCCGGATCAGGCGGATCCAGTCGCCCACCACCTGGGTGTCGAAGTAACGGGTGAAGGCATCCTGCACCAGGATCACGCTGCGCTGCCGCTGTTCCGGGGTCAGGGCCGCCAGGCGTTGCGGGGTGGCCAGTTCGACCCCGGCCTGGCGCAGTACCGACTTGAGGTCGAAGCGACTGAGCAACGGGCTGTCAACCATGCCTCCGGCCTTTTCCAGCAGGCGGCGCACCGGCGCGGCGGCCATCAGGCCGTTGTACAGCCAGGGCACCCGGGCCAGGTAGGGGATGCTGTATTCCAGGGAACCGATCAGGTAGTCCTTGAGTGGACGCAGGTAGCGCCCGTGGTACAGCTCGAGAAAGCGCGCGCGAAACTCCGGCACATTGACCTTGACCGGGCACTGCCCCGCGCAGGACTTGCACGCCAGGCAGCCGGCCATGGCGTCGAACACCTGATGGGAGAACTCGTGCTCCGCGCTGCGGCCAAACAGGCTGTTCCAGGCCTTGGCCGGCAGCGTGGCCAATGGATTGGACTGGCGGATGCGTTGCGCGGCTGCCAGCACATCGACCCCGGCCTGCTGTTGCAGGCGCAGCCATTCGCGGATCAGCGAGGCCCGGCCCTTGGGCGACTGGGTGCGGTCGCGGGTGGCCTTCCACGACGGGCACATGGCGTCGTTGGGGTCGAAGTTGTAGCAGGCGCCGTTGCCGTTGCAGTGCACCGCCGAGGCGTAATCGGTCCACACCCGCTCATCGATTTGCCGGTCATGCTCGCCCCGGGTCGGCACCTGGTCGATTTTCAGCAACGCATCGTGGCTGTCGGTGGGCGTGGCGATCTTGCCCGGGTTGAGCTGGTTGAAGGGGTCGAACGCGGCCTTGAGCTGTTGCAGCGCCGGGTACAGCTCGCCGAAGAATTTCGGCGCGTATTCCGAGCGCACGCCCTTGCCGTGCTCGCCCCACAACAGCCCGCCGTACTTGTGGGTCAGCTCGGCCACGGCGTCGGAAATCACCCGCACCAGGGCGGCCTGGGCCGGGTCTTTCATGTCCAGGGCCGGGCGCACGTGGAGCACCCCGGCGTCGACGTGGCCGAACATGCCGTAGTGCAGTTGATGGCGGTCGAGCAGGGCACGGAACTCGGCGATGTAGTCGGCCAGGTGTTCCGGCGGCACCGCGGTGTCTTCGACAAAGGGCTGGGGCCGGACCTCGCCCTGGACATTGCCCAGCAGGCCCACCGAACGCTTGCGCATGCTGTAGACCCGGCTCACCGCCTGGGCGCCCTGGGCCAGGGTGTGGCCCAGTCGCTGCACGCTGGTGTCGCGTTCCAGGTGCGCGACAAAGGCCGCCACCTGTTCCAGCAAGAGGTCTTGATCGTCGCCGCTGAACTCCACCAGGTTGATGCCCTGGGTGGCCGCCGCCGGGTAGGCCGGAAAGAACTCGGCGACGTCATGCCAGACGATGTCCTGCATGGCCAGGCCGAGCACCTTGGAGTCGACGGTTTCAATCGACAGCGGCCGCATGGCCATCAGCGCCTGTGCATCGCGCAGCGCGTCCATAAAGCTGGCGTAGGAGACATTCACCAGCACCGAATGCCGGGGAATCGGCAGGACATTGAGCGTGGCCTCCACCACCAGGCCCAAGGATCCTTCGGAGCCGCACAGCAGGTTGTTGAGATTCAGGCGCCCTTGCTCATCGTGGATATGGGCCAGGTCGTAGCCGGTCAGGCAGCGGTTGAGGCGCGGGAAAGTCGCCTCGATCAGCGCGCCGTGGCGGGCATGAATCTGTTCGGCGCAGCGGTGCACGTCGCCGAGAATGCCGGGCTCGGCCAGGGCCTGGCGCAAGGCCTCGGTGGCCAGGGGCGCGCTGTGCAGGCATTGGCCGCCCAGTAGCACGGTCTTGAGTTCCAGCACGTGGTCGCGGGTTTTGCCGTAGGTGCAACTGCCCTGGCCGCTGGCATCGGTGTTGATCATGCCGCCCAGGGTCGCGCGGTTGGAGGTGGACAGCTCCGGGGCGAAGAACAGGCCATAGGGCTTGAGGGCGGCGTTGAGCTGGTCCTTGACCACCCCCGACTGCACCCGCACCCGGCGTTGCTCGGGGTTGATCTCCAGAATCCGGTTCAGGTGCCGCGACAGATCCACCACCAGGCCGTGGGTCAGGGACTGGCCGTTGGTGCCGGTGCCGCCGCCCGGGGCGTCAGCACGATGGGCCGAAAGCGTGGTTCGGCGGCCAGGCCCATCAGCAGCGTCACGTCCGCTACGTGCCGCGGAAACAGCGCCGCCTGGGGCAGGCGCTGGTAGATCGAATTATCGGTGGCCAGCACGCTGCGGTTGGCGTGGTCGGTGGCGATTTCACCGCTGAAGCCAGCGTGGTGCAGGGCTTCGAGAAACTCACGATACAGCGTGGCGAGGGCCGCCGGCGGAGCAATCTTGGCAATCATGGGCTCAGCGGATTCCCGCAAGGCAGTGTTCGAGAATATCGAGGCCTTCGTGCAGCACCTCGGGTTCGATGGTCAGGGGGGCCAACAGGCGAATGATGTGCCGCGCCTTGCCGCTGGGCATCAGCAACAGGCCGGCGTCGCGGGCGCTGGCCAGCAATTCGGCAAGCTGGGCGGTGGCCGGCGTGCCCTCCGGGGTCAGTAACTCGATGCCGCGCATGGCGCCGACGCCGGTCAACCGGCCCAGGTAGGGCGACAGTTGACGGGCCTGCCAGGACTCATAGCGCGAGACGATGGCGCTTTCTTGCAGCTCGCCCCAGCGGGACAGCTGGGCATCGCTCATTTGCTCCAGAGTCGCCAGGCCCGCCGCACAGGCGATCGGGTTGCCGGAATAGGTGCCGCCCAAGCCGCCCTTGGGCAAGGTGTCGAGCAAGGCCTTGCGGCCGACCACGGCGCCCAGCGGCACGCCGCCGGCAATGCTTTTGCCCAGCAGCAACAGGTCCGGTTCGATGCCCAGGCGGCTGAAGGCAAAGCGCTGTCCGGTGCGGCCGAAGCCGGACTGGATCTCATCGATCACCAGGAGGATTCCACGCTCATCGCAGAGGCGGCGCAGAGCTTGTGCAAAGTCCGGGTTCAGGGCCAGGAAGCCGCCTTCGCCCTGCACCGGTTCAAGGATGAAGCAAGCCACGTCGTTGATGTCGATCTCGACGCTGAACAGCCGGTCCATGGCCTTGAGCGCCTGTTCGGTGCTGACCCCGGTGTCCGGGCTCGGGTAGGGCAGGTGGAACACCGGCCCCGGCAAGACGCCGACTCGCTGCTTGTAAGGCGCCACTTTGCCATTGAGGTTGAGGGTGGCCAGGGTGCGCCCGTGGAAGGCGCCGTCGAAGGCGATGACCGCGCTGCGCCCGGTGACGCCGCGGACGATTTTCAGGGCGTTTTCCGCCGCCTCGGCGCCGCTGTTGGTGAGCATGCCGCTCAACGGGTAGGTCACCGGAATGAACTGCTCCAGGCGGTCCATGAATTGCAAATACGGGGTGTGGGGCGCGGCGTTGAAAGCGTAGTGGGTCAGTTGCGTGGCCTGGTGCTGGATCGCCTGCACCACGTGCGGGTTGCAGTGCCCCAGGTTCAGTACGCCGATGCCGCCGACAAAGTCGATGTAGCGTTTGCCGGCGGTGTCCCAGACTTCGGCATTCTTGCCGTGTGACAAGGTAATGGGGTGAACGGTGGAGATGGATTGGCTGATGTTTTCACGGCTCATGACAGAACGTTCTCCGGCAACGTGTGAGTGCAGGGCGTTCCAGGGATCAGTGCAAGGTTGGGGGTCGGGCACGAAGACAAGGGGGCACCTGCTCGGGTAGCTGTTTTTTCTATCTAAGCGAACAAGCCCGGTGCCTCACAAACGAAATAAAATCGCCCTGTCATTCCTTTAATTCTGAAACTTGCTGTTACAGCGGGTTGCCCAGGGCCACCCGCTGGCGGATCCATTCGACGAAGGCGCGGACCTTGGGCACCTCGGCCGAATGTTCGGCGTGGGCAATAAAGTGCGAGCCGTCGCTTTGCATCGGGTAGTCCCAGGGGATCACCAATTTGCCCTGGGTCAGTTCCTCGCTGACCAGGTAGCGCGGCACTAGGGCAATGCCGCAGCCGGCCTGGGCCGCGCGAATGCACATGTAGAAGGTGTCGAAGCGTGGGCCGTGGTAGCTGTTCTGCGAGTGCAGGTCCTGGGCCAGGAACCATTCGTGCCAGGCCTCGGGGCGCGAGGTGCATTGCAGGAGGATGTGCCGGGTCAGCGCTTCGGCGCTGTCGAAGGCCGTGCCGGCCAGCAATTCCGGGGCGCAGACGGGAATCACCTGCTCCTTGAACAGTTCGATGCACGTGGCGCCGGGCCAGGTGCCCTGGCCGAAGAAAAAGGCGATGTCAGCCTTGGCCTGGACCAGGTCGAAGGGCTCCAGCACGCTGCGGATGTCCAGGTGAATGCTCGGGTTCTGGCCGCTGAAGCCCTTGAGATTGGGCACCAGCCAGCGGTCGCCGAAGGTGGGCTGGGTGGCGATTTTCAGCACTTCGGTCTCGCCGCCGTACGACAGGATGTAGCGGCTCGACATGTCCACCTGGATCAGGATCTTGTTCACCTCCGCCAGGTACAGAGCCCCGGCCGGGGTCAGGTGCAAGCGCCGGCGAACCCTCTGGAACAAAGGGTTGCAGAGCATTTCCTCAAGCTGCGCCACCTGCTTGCTGACGGCGCTCTGGGTCAGGTGCAGCTCCTGGGCGGCGCGGGTGAAGCTCAGGTGGCGGGCGGCCGCTTCGAAGCATTGCAAGGCGGTGGTGGAGGGCATCAAACGCTTGGACATGGCGAATCTACCTGCAGAAGAACGGACGCTGGTTCATTCCAAAAAGGAATCATGTTTTTCTAAAACGTCGTTTGTGGGGAGGCGCTGGGAGCATGAATACTGACCTACATCAACACATTCAACCAGCGTCAGTTGCAGGGGATTTATAAAGTGGTTGCCGACCTATTAGTTCGTCTTGGTGTGAACAAAAGTGCCTTCAGCGACGGGACTTATCCCGTGTATACGCCCATTGATGGCAGCCAGATTGCCGCCGTCAGCCTGGAGAATAAAACCCAGGTCCTGAGCCGTATCGAACAGGCCCACGCAGCCTTTCTGCAGTGGCGCAATGTGCCTGCGCCACGCCGTGGCGAGTTGGTGCGGATCTTCGGTGAAGTGCTGCGCGAGCATAAGGCCGAGTTGGGCGAACTGGTGTCCATCGAGGCCGGCAAGATCACCCAGGAAGGCTTGGGTGAAGTGCAGGAAATGATCGACATCTGCGACTTCGCCGTCGGCCTGTCGCGCCAGTTGTACGGCTTGACCATCGCTTCCGAGCGCCCGGGCCACCACATGCGTGAAACCTGGCAGCCCCTGGGCGTGGTCGGGGTCATCAGCGCCTTCAACTTCCCGGTCGCGGTCTGGGCCTGGAACACCACCCTGGCCTTGGTCTGCGGCAACCCGGTGATCTGGAAACCTTCCGAGAAAACCCCGCTCACCGCCTTGGCCAGCCAGGCGCTGTTCGACAAGGCGCTGAAGATTTTCGGCGAGGCCCCGGCGGGCCTGGCGCAACTGGTGATTGGCGACCGTGAGGCGGGCGAAGCCCTGGTGGACGACCCTCGTGTACCGCTGATCAGCGCCACCGGTAGCACCCGCATGGGCCGTGAAGTCGGGCCGCGGGTAGCCGCACGCTTCGGCCGCAGCATCCTCGAACTCGGGGGCAACAACGCGATGATCCTGGCGCCCAGCGCCGACCTGGACATGGCCGTGCGCGCCATTCTGTTCAGCGCCGTGGGCACCGCCGGCCAGCGTTGCACTACCTTGCGCCGTTTGATCGTGCACCGTTCGGTCAAGGACGAAGTGCTGGCACGGGTCAAGGCCGCCTACGCCAAGGTGCGCATCGGCGACCCGCGCCAGGACAACCTGGTGGGGCCGCTGGTGGACAAGCAGGCGTTCAGCGCCATGCAGGACGCCCTGACCCGGGCCCGTGACGAAGGCGGCCAAGTGTTTGGCGGCGAGCGTCAATTGCAGACCCAGTACCCCAACGCCTACTACGTGGCCCCGGCCATCGTCGAGATGCCGGGCCAGAGTGCGGTGGTGCGCCACGAAACCTTCGCCCCGATTCTCTACGTGCTGGCTTACGACGATTTCGATGAGGCCCTGCGCCTGAACAACGAAGTGCCCCAGGGCCTGTCGTCGTGCATCTTCACCACGGATATCCGTGAGGCCGAGGCGTTCCAGAGCGCGGCGGGCAGTGACTGTGGGATCGCTAACGTCAACATCGGCACCAGCGGTGCGGAAATCGGCGGTGCCTTCGGTGGCGAGAAAGAAACCGGCGGTGGTCGCGAATCCGGTTCCGATGCCTGGAAGGCCTACATGCGCCGCCAGACCAACACCGTGAACTATTCCCGCGAGCTGCCGCTGGCCCAGGGCATCGTTTTCGACTGAACCCCTTGGTGCCGGGCCCTTCGGGGCTCGGCCTGGCCTGTGCTCTGGAGTTTTCACATGGCGCAATTTCATCGTGGCTGTCTCTGGGAACAGTTGACGCCGGAGCGCCCGATCAACCCGCCCCTGGTGGGCGAGCGTACAGCGGATGTATGCATTATCGGGGCAGGTTTCACCGGGCTCTCCGCAGCCCTGCAACTGCTGGAAAACGGCAAAAGTGTGTGCCTGGTGGAAGCTCATCAGGTGGGTCACGGCGGTTCCGGGCGCAACGTCGGCCTGGTCAACGCCGGGACCTGGGTGCCACCGGACGACCTGGAGCAAACCCTGGGCAAGGCCGAGGGCAACCGTTTGAACACGGCCTTGGGCGCGGCCCCGGCGCTGGTCTTCTCGACCATCGACAAATACGGCATCGCCTGCCAGGACACCCGCACCGGCACCCTGCACATGGCCCACAATGCCGCCGGCCTGGATGACCTGCGCAGCCGGGTCGAGCAGTGGCAGCGCCGTGGCGCCAACGTCGAGTTGCTCACCGGCCAGGCCTGCGCCGACGCCTGTGGCACTGACCAGGTGGCGGGGGCCTTGCTGGATCACCGCGCGGGCACGGTCAACCCCATGGCGTACGCTTCGGGCATGGCGCGCAATGTGGTTCGTCTCGGCGGTCAGTTGTTTGGCGACTCTCCGGTCACCGGCCTGCAACGCAGTGGCGATGGCTGGCAGGTGCTGACCGAGCGCGGCCGTGTACGCGCCGAGCAAGTGATCATCGCCTCCAACGCCTACACCGAGGGCGAGTGGAGCCAGGTCAAGGAACACATCTTCGCCGGCTACTACTACCAGGTGGCGTCGCTGCCCCTGAGCGGCGCTGAGCAGGCGGGCATTCTGCAGGGCGGCCAGGGTTCGTGGGACACGCGCACGGTGCTCAGCAGCATTCGCCGGGACGCCCATGGACGGTTGGTGCTGGGCAGCCTGGGCAACGCGGCGAACTACCCGTTGTGGTTTATCCGGCAATGGGCCGACCGCATCCAGCGTCACTATTTTCCGCAGTTGGGCCAGGTCGAGTGGCAATGCACCTGGACCGGGCGCATCGGCTTTACCCCCGATCACCTGTTGCGTCTGTTCGAGCCGGCGCCGGGCTTGCTCGCGGCCACCGGCTTCAACGGCCGCGGGGTAACCACCGGGACCCTGGTGGGCAAATGTTTTGCCGATTACCTGTTGAGCGGGGATGCCAAGGCGCTGCCGGTGGCCTTCTCCGGCAAACCGGCCGTCAGCGTCCGGGGCCTGCGCAGCCTGGCCTATGACGCCGGCTTCAGTCTCTACCACGCCGGGCAGTGCCTGCGCGTCGTGCTGTAACCGCTTCACGCCATAAAACAAGAAAACCCCATGCAATTTCAGCTGCCGCCGGAACCATGAAAGGACAAGCAAATGGCACCTTCACTGCACGGTTGTTATCGCCGTGACCCCGCTGTTGACCCCCTGACGATGTCTTGGCACGCCGTCACCGCTCTCACTGCAACCCAAGGTCCGCCCATGCCGGGCGCCTGAGGGCAAGAGCCATAAAACAGCCTGCGGGCTGAACTAACAAAAACGCTTGTGCAAACCCGAGTCGGGCGTGCGGCGTCCGCTTGGGCGGGTGTCGGCGCGCGCGGCTTTTTGACCTTGAGGGTGGATCATGACCACAAATGAAAAACGTCAGAAACGCTCGTTGAAACACGGCTTGACGTCACGCCAGGTTTCGATGATTTCCATTGCCGGCATCATTGGTGCCGGCCTGTTTATCGGCTCGTCCAACGCCATCGCCACTGCGGGCCCGGCGATTCTGATTTCCTACGGCATGACCGGCCTGCTGGTGCTGCTGGTGATGCGCATGCTTGGCGAGATGGCCATCGCCAACCCCGACAGCGGTTCCTTTTCCACCTACGCCGGGCGGGCCATCGGGCCCTGGGCCGGGTTCACCATCGGTTGGCTGTACTGGTGGTTCTGGGTGCTGATCATCCCGGTGGAAGCCATTGCCGGCGCGGACATTCTTCACGCCTGGATTCCGGCAGTGCCGTCCTGGCTGTTCGCGTTCCTGATCATGATCACGCTGGCGTGCACCAACCTGATCAGCGTGAAGAATTTTGGCGAATTCGAGTACTGGTTCGCCTTGATCAAGGTGATCGCCATTCTCGGCTTCATCATCGTCTGCGCCATGGCGGTCCTGGGTTTCTGGCCCCTGGCCGAAACCTCCGGGGTGCAGCAGCTGTGGCAGAACGGCGGCTTTATGCCCAACGGCTTCGGCGCGGTGCTGGGCGGTGTGCTGGTGACGATCTTCTCGTTCTTCGGCGCCGAGATCGTGACCATTGCCGCCGATGAAACCGCCAACCCTCGGGAGAAAATCCGCAAGGCCACCAACCTGGTGGTGTACCGCATCGCGATTTTCTACATCTTCTCGATCTTCTTTATCGTGTCCCTGGTGGCCTGGAACGATCCGCGGCTGTTGCAGGTGGGCTCGTTCCAGCGTGCCCTGGAAATCCTCAATGTGCCCGGCGCCAAGCTGATGGTGGACATCGTGGTGCTGGTGGCCGTGACCAGTTGCATGAACTCCGGTTTGTACACCGCTTCGCGGATGCTCTATTCCCTGGCTTCTCGTGGCGAGGCGCCGCGCCAGGTGGCGCGCATCTCGGGCAATGGCGTGCCGACCGTGGCGGTGGTGCTGTCGACCCTGGCAGGCTTTGTCGGCTGCTTCCTCAACTACGCCTTCCCCGGCAAGGTGTTCGGCTTCTTGCTGTCCACCACCGGCGCCATTGCCTTGCTGGTGTACCTGGTGATCGCGGTGTCCCAACTGCGCATGCGCGCCATCACTGACCGGGAAGGCACGGTCCTGGCGTTCAAGATGTGGTTGTTCCCCTGGTTGACCTGGCTGGTGATCGGCCTGATTACCCTGGTGCTGGGCTACATGCTGATCAGCCCGAACTACCGCTACGAAACCCTGATGACCGCTGCGGTGGCGGGGGTGATCCTGGCCATCTCGCTGTTGCGGCGCAAGCCGGCGCAGGGCCTGTACAAAGGGGCTGAACCGAGTGCGGGTGAAAGCGCCGGTTGATCGGCGCCGACCCAACGCGTGACGGCAATGCCCGGGCCTTTGGCCCGGGCATTTTTGTCTGGGGCATCCATCTGCTGGCGAGTGGATCGGGGCCCGAGCGCTTCAGCGCTGGCTGCGCTCGACCATCGCCACGATCACCGCAAACAACTCTTCCTCGGCCTGCTCGGCGCTGAGCTCGCCGGTGGCCGCGCCGTGGGACAGGGCTTCCGCCGCCCCGAGCATGGCCCGCAAGCCGGCGTTGGAGATCTGGCCGGTGCCGACAAAGGGGGCGAGGGCGGCACGGCACTTGTCCATGAAGATCGCCTCGTACTCGCCCTTGATCTGCTCCAGTTCCGGCGAGCTGGCCAGGGCCGCGATCACCCCGGGAATTTCCCGCCCTTGCAGCAGCACGCAGGCCACATAGGCCCCGGCAATCACCCGGGCCCGGCTGATCAGGGTGGCGTCGCTGTGTTCCAGGGCTGTGTCCAGCAGCCGGGTCTGGCGGCCGTCGAAATCCTGATACAGCGCCGCCAGCAACCCGGCCCGGGTGCCGAAATGGTCATAGGTCACGGGCTTGGTGACTCCAGCCAGCTCGGCCAGGCGGCCCAGGGTCAGGGCGTCGCTGCCTTCGTCGCGGACCAGTTGCCAGGCGACGTCGAGCAGTTGGCGCTGCCGTTCATCCCGGGCCAGGCGGCGTTTGGGGGGCGCAGCAGAAGGATCGTGTGGGTGGCTTGACATGAATAACCTACCAAAAGTAACTTACTAAAAGTAACTTGATGCAGCATATAAGGTCCGTGCTGCCCTCGCAATCATTGCCCAGGAGTGTGCCCATGCATGCGCTTATCGTTGTTGCCCATCACGATCCCCGTTCCCTGACCCACCATCTCGCGGCCCAGGTGGCCCTGGGCATCGACCGGACGCAGGCCGGGCATTCCCATGAAACCGCCGACCTCTGGGCCGAAGGGTTCGACCCGCGCTTCGGCCCGGCGGACCACGCCGTGCATCGCCAGCAAGCCGCACCCCCGGCGGATGTGGCCGCCGAGCAGGCTCGGCTCGACCGCGCCGACGCCTTGGTGCTGGTGTTCCCGGTGTATTGGTGGTCGATGCCGGGGCTGCTCAAGGGCTGGATCGACCGGGTGTTCGCCAATGGCTGGGCCTTTGATTTCAGCCCTGAGGCCAAGCTGGTGAAGAAGCTCGGCCGCTTGCCGGTGCACCTGTTGGCCGTGGGCGGCGCCGACGCCCCGACCTATGAGCGCCACGGCTACGAGCACGCCATGCGCACCCAGATCGAACACGGGATTTTCGATTACTGCGGCGCCCCGGTCCGCACCTGGCAACTGTGCCTGGACTCGGAAACTCAGGACCCGGCCGCCCATGAGGCGGCGGCGCTGGAGTTGGGGCGGCAACTGTTTGCCCCAGCGCTGGCCAATGTCGGATAGGGCGAGCAAGGGCGCGCCCGTGCCGGTGGTTCAGGTGGCGGTGTTGCCCCAGTAATGATCAAAGTGCCCGGGCAGTTCACGCAGGGGGTAGGCGCGCTGGAAGTACTCCGAGGTGCGTGGCAGGACTTCGATAAAGCCTACTTGGGTTTCCACCGCGTATTCCCCCAGGGCCTGGTCGAGGAACAGGTAGGCGAGTTGCTGGAACTCGCTGTGGCGGTCCTCGTGGTAATCGTCGAAGAACAAGGCGATGCCGACTTTCGGCTCGTCCGCCGCCAACAGGTAATGCACGTCGTCGGCGCTCACCCGATGTTCGCCCATGCCCAGGTCATAGAGGGTTTGCATGCGCTGCCGGAAGGCGGTCCAGTGCCAGCGTGGCAGGTCGGGGGCGCAGCGGTGCAGCGACTCCACGGCCGGGAAGGCTTCGAGGATGCCGCCAGCGCTGATGACAAACTCCCGTTTGCCATCGGTGATGGGGCCCAGTTCGAAGGTCAGTTCAGGGGCAACGTGCGACAGGGCCTTGGCCAGTTCATCCAGCAGGGGCTCGTCGGGAAATTCGAAGGCGAACAGGCGTGCTTCCTGGCGGGTGAACCAGTCCCAGAAGGTGCGTTCGGCGGCGTTGGCGGTAGGGGTTGCTGCGGTCATGACATTACCTGAATGAAGAGGGCAGGATCGAGGCGCTGGGGTGGCCCTTGGCGCCGGGCCTTATTCGGCTTGTGGCCAGGTGGCGGTGGGGAAATAGGCTTCCAGCCCCGGGGCCTTGTGGTCCACACCGTTGCGGGTCCAGTAGCAGGTCAGGCGGCTGTAGTTGTCCAGGTCGCCCCTTACCAGACAGGTGGCGCCGTGCTCGGGCCAGGTGAAGCTGAGGACGTCGGCTTTGGCGATGGTGGTGCGGGTGACCTTGCCGATGGCCCGGGTGGTGATGCCGTTGACGGTTTTCACCAGGCTCAGGGCGCCGTTTTCGAAGCGGATGCTGGCGTGGCCTCGATAGGCCGCGCCGCCGTCCGGTTCCTGGCCGATCACGGCGTATTCGCCGGGAACCATGCCGTAGTAGAGGTGCGTTTCCTGCGGGTCGGCGGCGAAGGCGCTGCTGCTGGTGAGCAGCAGGGCACAGAGGGCGTGGCGTAGAGAGAAAGGCTGCATGGAAGACCGAGTCCTTGTCTTGATGAAGGCGCCCATGATTCCAGACTCAAAGCGTCGGGGAAATGCTCTGTAATGCCTTGACCCACAAACGCGAATCGTCGGCGCCGCCGCCCTCAGACCTTGAGTATTTTGCCGCTGACGGCGACGGCCAACAGCAGCACGGCAATCAGGCCAAAGGCCACGCTCAGGCTGCTGCCATGGGCGACGAAACCGATCACCGCCGGGCCCGCGAGAATGCCGGCGTAGCCCAGGGTGGTGATGGCCGGTACGGCGATGCTTTCCGGCATGACGGTCTGTTTGCCCACGGCGGTGTACAGCACCGGCACGATGTTGGAACAGCCTGCGCCGACCAGGGCGTAGCCCACCAGCGCGGCTTCCCAGGCCGGTGCCAGGGTGGCCAGCAGCAGGCCGCTGGCCGCCGTGGCGCCGCCGATGATGATCACCCGGCGGGCCCCCAGGCGGTGGACGATGGCGTCCCCGGTCAGGCGTCCGGCGGTCATGGTCAGGGCGAAGGCGGCGTAGCCGAGACCGGCGTAGGCCGCGTCCAGGTTGCGTTCGGCGGTGAGGAACACGGCGCTCCAGTCCAGCACCGCGCCCTCGGCGAGAAACACGATAAAGCACAGGCAACCGATAAACAGCACCACGCCATGGGGCACGGCGAAGGCCGGGCCGGCACTCTGGCTGCCGTAGGGCAGCATGTGCGGAGCGGCCTTGAGCAGGGCGATGAGGATCAGCACGACCACCACCAGGGTGGCGCCCAGGGGCGACAGGCCCAGGCCCAGCAACGCGCTGACCCCGGCGGCACCGACGATGCCGCCCAGGCTGAACAGCCCGTGGAAGCCCGACATCATGGTCTTGCCACTGGCCCGTTCGACGATCACCGCCTGCAGGTTGACGGTGGAATCCACGCAGCCTAGGCCCGCGCCGAACAGGAACAGCCCGGCCACCAGCAACGGAATCGAGGTGACGGTGGCCAGCAGCGGCAAGGCCAGGCAGATCAGCAACGAACCACCGGCCATCACTCGACGGCAGCCATAGCGCGAGGCCAGGGCGCCGGCGATCGGCATCGACAGAATCGAGCCTACCCCCAGGCACAGCAGCAACAGGCCGAGGGTGCCTTCGTCCAGGTTGGCCCGGGCCTTGGCGTAGGGCACCAGGGCGCCCAGGCGGCGATGCCGAAGCCGGCGATGAAAAAGGCGATGCGCGTGGACATCTGTTCAAGGCGCCCGGGCGTGACCTGGGTATGGGAGTTGATAGCGGTCATAGATCAGTCCTTGTCGATCAGGCCAGGCCCCGCTGGGGAAACCCTGGCTGACCCAGTGTGCCGTTTCAGCGGCCCTGGGCTGGATGCCGCGGGCGCTGGAATGTACAGAGGCTGTGGTGCGGCGGCGGCAGAAAACGCGACATCCTTGCACATCAGGCCGGCTGCCGCGAGGGCCGGTTGCCAGCGCCCAGGGCTGTGACCGGTCAGGGCGCTGAAGGTTGCAGCCGGCGCGGCGGGATCGCCAGGGCGAATCAAGCCCAGGATCAATGACCACAGCCGGACCGGCTGCGCCGAGTGTTGATCACGGCACGAACTGGGCTTGGCCGCGCCAGGGCATTGGCAGTACTGTCTGCGCCACGATTTTTCTGGAGAACCGGCCATGGCGGCTTTTTATGATGCACGGGGCAATCTCTATGGTGTGGTGGCCCCCGAGGCCCTGCGTGCGCTGGGTATTGCGCTGCCGGCCCAGGCTGGCGAAGCCGCCCAGGCCCGGGCGCAGTGGACCGGGCAGGCCATCGAGGCGCTCTGTGATTGGGCGCCGGGCCAGCGTCCGGCCGGGGCCAAGGCCCATCGCAGCGATGGCTTGCTGGTGGGGCCGTTTCAGAAGCAGCCGCCGTTTGACCTGCTGATCGTCAACACCGACGGCACCCTGGCAGAGCGCAGTGGCAACGGCCTGACGATTTTCTCCCAGGCCCTGACCGAGCAAGGGCTGTTGCCGACCCAGGGGCCCAGCGAGTTGCGGGTTCATCACGATCAGGCGAGCGGTCCGTCGCCCGTGCCGACCCAGGTCGAACCGGCCCAGGTACAGGGGCAGTCGGGGTTTTGGCTGGACCTCGGGCAACCGGGGTTTGGCCCGCAGGCAGTGGCGGCCAGTGGCGTGCAGGTGGTGCAGTTGGAAGGGCGCGAACTGAGCCGGGTGCCGGCGTTGCAGGCCTTGCATGAACAGTGGGGGCACAGCCAGTTCGTGCGCATCGGCAACCCCCATTGCGTGACCCTGGTGAGTGACGCCGCAGCGCTGCCGAGCAATCAGCAGATGGGCCAGGCGCCCTTGGCCGAGGGCCTGACCCGGACGGCTTTTGCCTTGCCGGTGGGCAGTGGCCAGCCCTGCCCGGCGGGGGTCAACCTGCAATGGGCGGCACGTGAGTCCGAGGGTCGCCTGGTGGCCCGGGTATTCGAGCGGGGCGAAGGGCCGACCGCGTCATCCGGCACCAGCGCCAGCGCGGTGGCCAGTGCCGCGTGGCGGGTGGGTTGGGTCAAGGCCGGGCGGGTGGAGGTGGTGATGCCGGGTGGCACCGCGCCTTTGCGCCTGGACGAGCACAACGGTGAGCTGGTGCGCGTGAGCTTGTTCGGCACCGCGCATTCGATTCCCTGAACGCGCGCTGACTCTGCTGTTTGACGCTGGCGACCGCGAGGCCGCCAGCGCACGCCTTCAACCCTCCCGCAGTTCGAACTGCGCCATCTGCCGTTGCATCAGCACCTTGCCGTGGCGGATCGAGTACAGCGGCAGGCCCTGACTGCGGATCACTTCGTAGTCGCTGTCCGCCGAGAGGATCAGCAGGTTGGCCGGCCGCCCTTCTTCCAGGCCGTAGCCGTCACCGAGGGCCAGGGCCTTGGCGCTGTTGTCGGTGACCAGGTCCAGGGCGTTCTGCAGGTTGCGGTAACCGAGCATGTGGCAGATGTGCAGCCCGGCTTCCAGGACCCGCAGGATGTTGCCGTTGCCCAGGGGGTACCAGGGGTCGACGATGGAGTCCTGGCCGAAACACACGTTCATCCCGGCTTCCAGCAGCTCGTTGACCCGGGTGACGCCCCGGCGTTTCGGGAAGCTGTCGAAGCGCCCCTGCAGGTGGATGCTTTCGGTGGGGCAGGAAACAAAGCTGATGCCCGAATGCCCGAGCAGGCGAAACAGCTTGGCGCAGTAGGCGTTGTCGTAGGAGCCCATGGCGGTGGTGTGGCTGGCGGTGACCCGGGCGCCCATGTCGCGGCTGCGGGCTTCTTCGGCCAGCACTTCGAGAAAGCGCGAGTGAGGGTCGTCGGTTTCGTCGCAGTGCACGTCCACCAGGCAGCCCGTGCGCTCGGCCAGGTCCATGAGGAACTTCACCGAACTCACGCCCTGGTCGCGGGTGTATTCAAAGTGCGGAATGCCGCCCACCACGTCGGCGCCCAGGCGAATGGCTTCTTCCATCAGTTCCCGGCCATTGCGGTACGACTCGATGCCCTCCTGGGGGAAGGCGACGATCTGCAGGTCGATCAGGTGCGCGCTGTCTTCACGCACTTCGAGCATGGCCTTGAGGGCGGTGAGGTCCGGGTCGGTGACGTCGACGTGGGTGCGCACATGCTGGATGCCGTGGGCGGCCAGGGTGCGGATGGTTTTCTTGGCCCGGGTCTTGGTGTCTTCCTGGGTGATGGTGGCCTTGCGTTCGCCCCAGCACTCGATGCCTTCGAACAGGGTGCCGCTCATGTTCCAGCGCGGTTCGCCGGCGGTGAGGGTGGCGTCCAGGTGAATGTGCGGCTCGACAAAGGGCGGCACCACAAGATTGCCGGCGGCGTCGAGGTCGTCGGGGCCCAGGGTCGGGGCTTCGGTTTGCCGGGCAATGCGGGCGATGAGGCCGTTTTCCAGGTGCAGTTGGTGCAAGCCTTCACGGTGGCGCAAGCGGGCGTTGGTGATAAGCATTGGGCAGTTCCTCGTTCAGGCAATCAGGCGGATAGCCGCCAGATCATCAGCGCCACGCCGATGTCCAGACGGTCGTATGGGTGGTCCAGTGCCAGGCCGGTCAGGGCCTCTATGCGCTGGACGCGGTGAGTCAGGGTGTTGCGATGCACCGCCAGGCGCTGGGCCGCAGCCATCAGGTTGGCGTTTTCATGGAACCAGGCTTCCAGGGTCGGCATCAGGCTGGGGCCGTGGCGCCGGTCATGGCGCAACAGCGGGCCGAGGCGTTCCTCCAGAAACTGGTCGAGCAAGGCGCGGTTGTGCACGCCGCTGAGCAATTTGAGCACACCCAGCTCGTCGTAGACACACAGGCCGGCACGTTCGCTGAAACGCCGGGCCGCCGTCAGGGCCTGGCGCGCCTGGTCCTGGGCCTGGGGCAGGTCCGCCGCGCGGTGCCCGGCGGCGCTGAGGCCGATCAACAGTTTCAGCGGTGCCAGGCGCGGATTCAGCTGTTTCAGCCAGGTGGCCAGGCGCTGACGGTTGGCTTGGGCGGCGCTGGCATCGGCGGCGGGCAGCAGCAGGTGCCATTGCCCGGCACGCCCCAGCACCGGGCATTCGGGCCAGTGCTCCCGGGCCAGTTGCCGCAGGTGCCGGGCGATGCTGTCGCGCTGGCGGTCCAGTTGGGCTTGGGCGGCGTCGGCATGGCCCTGGGCGAACAGCCCGTCGCCGCCTTCGAGGTGCAGTTGCGCCACTTGCCACTGGCCCTGGAGGGCCATGCCCAATTGCCCGGCGCGCTGCAGCAGAAGGTCCAGAGACTGGTACTCGCCGGCCAGCAGCCGCTCCAGCACTTCGTGGCGCGAACGACCCAGTTGTTCGGCCTGCACCAGTGCGGAACCGATGGCTTGGGTCACTAGCACCATTTTCAACGAGTAGGGCTGCTCGATCAGCGGCAGCCCGGCCGCCTCGGCCTCGGCCAGCACCCGTGGCGGAATCGCCTGGATATAGTCGGTGCCGGTGAGGATCACCACCCCGGCCACCCGGCGTTCGCGGGCTTCATCCAGCAATTGCAGGAGGTTGGTTTCGTCCCGCGGGTGGTTGATGCCGGTGACGAACACCAGCTCGCCCCCCAGCACCCAATCGGCGATGCCGCTGTTTTCCGCCACGTAGGGCCAGCGCACCGGGTTGCCCAGGCCGACCGCGCCGGCCCGCAGTTGCATGGACTCCAGCCCCGGCAGGGCCAGCACGTCTTCGACGGTCAGGCTCATGCCCGGGCGTCGACGGCGACGGGCGCGCGGGAGCCGAGCACCGCGCTGATCAGCACGTAGCTCAGGGCCGCCGCGCCGATGCCCACCAGGGGCGCGACCCACGGCGAGCTGAACGCGGCCACGGTGCCGATGGCGTAGGCACTCAGGCCGGGCCAGTTGAAGGCCGGCAAACGGGTGTCGGCCAGGCGTGGGTAATGGCCGCGATAGCGGTAGAAGAAGTCGGCCATGATCACCCCGCCAATCGGTGGGATCACCGTGCCCAGCAAAATCAGGTAGGGCACCAGCATGTCGTACATGCCGAGCAGGGCCAGCAGGGTGCCGATCACCGCGCCGACCAGGGTGACGGTCTTGCGGCGGCCGGTGCGCAGCAGGTTGCAGCCGGCCACGGCGAAGTTGTAGATGGTGTTGTCCTGGGTGCTCCAGATGTTCAGCAGAAGCATGGCCATGGCCGCCAGGGCGAAACCTTGCAACAGCAGCACTTCGACCACGTCCGGTTGCTGGTAGACGATGGCGCCGTAGGCTCCGATCAGCACCATCAGGCCATTGCCGATAAAGAAGCCGATCAGGCTGGCGAGCACGGCCACCCTGGCCGAGCGTGAGAAACGGGTCCAGTTGGTGGCCTGGGTGGCGCCGCTGACAAAGGTCCCGAACACCAGGGTGATGGCGGTGGACAAGTCCAGGCTGCCGCTGGGCACCACGGCCATCAGGCCGTCGAGGCCGCCGACCTTGACCGTGGCCACCCACATCGACAGCAACAGCAACAAGGCCATGGCTGGCACCGCGATGTAGGAGAGGATTTCCAGGCCGCGATAGCCGATGTAGGCGGTGGCGCAGAACACCATGCCGAACAGCACCATCAACCCCAGCACCGTGCCTTGGCTCAGTTCGAAGTATTTGCCCAGCACCACCGCGGCGGTGGCGGTGCCCCAGGCGTACCAGCCGATCTGGGTGAAGCCGAGGATCAGGTCGCTGAGCTTGCTGCCCACTTCACCGAAACAGAAGCGCCCCATCAATACTGAGTTCAGCCCGCTCTTGAAGGCGATGTAGCCCAGGCCGGCGGCGTACAGCCCCAGCAGCAGGTTGCCGAGGACAATCACCCCGAGCATTTCCCCGAAGCTGAAGGCCACCCCCAGCTTGCCGCCGGCGAACATGGTGGCGGTAAAGAAGGTGAAGCCCAGCAGCACCATTGCCGTGGAGGCCAGGCCTTTGCGGGCGTGCATGGGCACTTCGCTCAAGGGGTAGTCGTTGCCTGGATCGTTCTGGGTCATGGGCCTGCTCCGGTCGGGTGGGGGATACAGGCCCTTTGCAGTGGTCGTGCCAACCCGCCCGGGGTGATCGACGCACAGCGCCGCTTGTGCAACCTGCACAAGGTTTATAGCCAACGCGTCGATTTTTGCCCTTGAGGTTGGTCGCCGTGCCCGGTTCGGCACGAAAGCGGTGCAGCGGTGATACAGATTGGATCACCGCCCAGCCATCAATCGAACAGGGTCAGGGTGGTGTCACCGCGCTGGAAGGCGAAGGCTTCTTCCAGGTCCCGTTCCACGGTGCGGCCTTGGGACAGTTCGGGCAGCGCGTCGAGGGCGAAAAAGCCCGCGTCGGTGGTTTCGCCCTGGGCCCGGGGGGCGCTCTGGTCAAGGCGGGTACAGAGGAAATACAGCTTGTAGAAGTCCCGGGCGTCGGCTTTGTACGGGCCCTTGGCTTTGTGCCGCACGCAGTACAGTGCTTGCACCGCGACCTCAAGCCCGGCTTCCTCGCGGATCTCCTTGACGATGTTTTCCGCCGCCGACAAGCCGACGTCGGCGTAGCCACCGGGCAGGGCCCAGCGCTCGTCGTTCTGTTCGCGCACCAGGAGGATCTTGTCGTTCTCGATCAGGGCGCCGCGCACTTCAACCATGGGTGTCGAGTAGCGCTGGGCAAAGTCCGAGACCAGCCCGGTGATGCGTTCCAGGGGCACGTTGCCCAGTTGCGCCAGCAGGCCGTGGGCGATGTCGGCGATTTCCTGGTAACGCTCGCGATCGAACGGGTCGCGGCAAAAATGCAGGCCGGTCGAGGCGATGGCTTGCAAGCGTTTGGCCTGGGTCAGCCAGTGGCTTTCCATGGACGATTCCTTGTTGGGTTGATCAGTGTTCCGGGGTTGCGCCGGCGGCTGTGGGGCGGCCCAGGTGTTGCTGGAGCTGCTGCACGGCGACTTCCACCGTGGCGCTGCAGCCGGCCCAGGTGCAGGCCAGCATCAGGTTGCGTGGCAGCCCGAAGTCTTCCACCAGGAAGCCCTGGGCATCGCGGCCCTCGGCGTCGTGGGGCACTTGCTCGCGCAAGGTCGCGGGGCCGTCGAAGTAGGCCCACACCGGCTTGCCCAGGGCCACCGCCATGCCCACTTCGAAGGCGCTGCCGGAGTCCGGTTCCAGGCCGCGAAAGTTGTTCAGGTTGGCCAGCACGGCGTCGCAGTCGCGGATCATCTGCAGGTTCTGCTGGCAGATCTGCTGCGCCTTGAGCGTTGGCGGCAGGTGCTCGGGGACCTGGTTGTCGAAGGGGTAGAGGCCTTGCAGGCCCTGGGCGCTGCACAGGCTTTTCAGGTAGTCGCCGTGGGCGATGGCATCGACGCGGAACACATCGAAGCCGGCCAGGTAGATACGCGCGGGCATGGGGCTTTCCTCAATCCAGGGACTTGCTCATGTACACCCGGTGCAGGCCGTGTTCCACCGCGCGGTGGGTTTCCACATAACCGTGGCGGCCGTACAGGGCAATGTTTTCGGTCATGGCCTGGTTGGTGTACAGGCGCACACAGCTGTGACCGGCCAAGCGTGCCTGTTGTTCGGCAAACGCCAGCAATCGACGGCCATGCCCCTGGCCCTGGGCCTCGGGGCTGATGGCGACGTTGTCCAGCAACAGGGCTTCCTGGGCGTCGAGCAGGACGATAAAGCCGGCGATCGTTTCGTCCTCTTCCAGCACCCAGGCCTGCTGCGCCAGCACCAGGCAGGAATAGTCCTCGAGCATGGGGGCCGGCTCGCGGCCGATGCGGGCGATGTAGGGCGCATAAGCACTTTTGGCAATGCGTTCGATGGCGGGCAGGTCGGCGAGGGCGGCGGGACGAATGATCGGCGACATGGGGCGCGGGCTCCGGCGCAAGGATGGCTGATGTTGCGGTAAAGCTTAGGCGCGGGAACGCCTGGGCATAAAAAAACCACCCTGGGGTGGTTTTTGGTGCCGGGTTTACTCGCCGCGGTAGATGCAGCCGCTGGTGCAGGTCTCGTGGATGCGGATCGCACTGAGCTCGGGCAGCAGGGGTTTGAGCTCATTCCAGATCCACTGGGCGAGCACTTCGCTGGTGGGGTTTTCCAGGCCAGGAATGTCGTTCAGGTAGTTGTGGTCCAGGCGTTCGTACAGCGGCTTGAAGATCGCCTTGATTTCCGAGAAATCGCGAATCCAGCCGGTGTGCGGGTCAATGTCGCCACTCAGATGGATGCCCACCTTGAACGAGTGGCCGTGCAGGCGCCCGCATTTGTGGCCTTCCGGTACGTGGGGCAGGCGATGGGCGGATTCGAAGGTAAATTCTTTGAAGATTTCCACGGTGTGACCTGTAGGGCTTGTGTAGCGCGGGTTTTAGGTGATTGCCAGTAGCGGGTGTACTGATCAACGTACTGATGGGTCGTGACTGGGCGTTATTGAAGTGCTCCATTCGACCATGGCCGATGGGCGCCAGGCGACCGAATTGGCGCCTAGTCTAACCTGTTTTGGGAATCAGCCCTCGCTGATCCTCCGATAACCGTATTGCGGCCAAGGCCTGTGCTTTCTGGCGGTTCTGAACTCGACTGCCCAGCCCGGGGGCGTGCTGTCGACTCAGGGCTTCACCGTTCACGCGGGGGAAGGCCTGCTTTGCCGGGGTTGTCTTTGCGCTTCAGGCAACCCATCGTTGTACGACTCCGGCTATTTCCGCTCCATGCTCCTGTTCAGCCTTGCGCAGCTCGTAGGTGGTCTGCAGGTTGAGCCAGAACTCTGGAGTGGTGTCGAGGCAGATGGCCAGGCGTAATGCCATGTCGGCAGAAACCCCGCCGCGTTCAAGCAGGATGTTGTTCACGGTGGGGGTGGCGACGCCGAGTGCGCGGGCCAGGGCAGCAGCGCTGAAGCCCATTTCTTTCTGGAAGTCCTCACGCAGGATCTCGCCAGGGTGTACGGGTCGCATGCCATTTTTGAGCATGATGTACCTCAGTGGTAATCGACAATTTCAACGTTTTCAGGGCCTTCTTCGGACCAGACGAAGCACGCGCGCCATTGATCATTGATCCGAATGCTGTCCGGCCCGATTCCCGCGCAGGGACTCAAGGCGGTTGCCGGGTGGTGAGCCCAGGTCGCGAAGCTCATTGGCGGCGTCCAGCATCGCTAGCTTGCGTTCGGCGACGGATTTGATATCGCCCCAGCGTCGCGTTTTTCCGGTTCTGAAGAGCGCTTCCGTGTCAGCGCATGCGAAGCTTCGAATCATGGCTATGAATGCTTAACGTTACTCGTTAAGGCGCGAATGTACGCTGATTTATTGGGTATTCAACGCTTGGTTGAATAGCCAGTTCGACGACTAAAGGGTTAGCAGGTGGTCCCCCAGGCGGCCAGTGCTGGCCAGCTCGAGGAATTCATCGCCCAGGCGTCGGCTTTCGTCCATGGCGCTGCGCCAGTATTTCTGCCGGCCGGCGTCGTCGCCCATAAAGCGTTTGAAGTCGTTACGGTCCGGCAGCTTGCCGTAGGGCAGGCGGGCCAGGTACTGCTTCGAGGGGGCCAGCAGAAGCACGTCTTGCAGGCGCCCGGTATCGCCGCGCCGCCAGGGCAGGCCTTTGTCGAACCAGCCGGGGATGACCTTGTCGGTGAAGTGCGGGTACAGCACCACGTCGTCACCGCTGTAGGGCAGGTCCAGGTGGTAGTCCAGCAGGCCGCCGTCGCGGAAGGTGCCGGCTCCGGCGCCGGGCAGGTCGCGCACCCCTTGCATGACCATGGGGATGGAACCCGAGGCCAGCAGGGCCTGGCGCAAGTTGCCCAGGTCCAGGGGCACGAAGCGCGAAGGGAAGTCGTTCAGGGCGTGCAGCGGCGGCGCCAGGCGCGGGTCGTGCAGCACCAGGCGTTCGAAGTGCCGTGAGAGTCGCGCGCGGCCCCGCAGGTTGTCGGCGATCACCGAGGACAGGCCCAGCCCCAGGCGGCCGCGATGGTCATCGGCGAGCAGGCCGTGGCTCTTCACCACCATGATGTTGAGGCGGTAATGCGGGTTGTCGAGGATCGACGCGTCGTGGCCGTCCAGCAATTCGTCGAGCATGCGCTGGGAGCTCTGGCTGATGTGCGCCATGGTCACGCCTTTGGCAAAACTTTGCGCGTTGTACAGCCGGCCCAGGCGCTGCAGGCTTTCGACTGCGTTCGGCAGGCAGGCACTGGCGAAGCGCCAGGAGCCCACCGAAGCGCCGATCAGCGAGCGCTCCCGTGGCGCCGCTGGCAGCCACTCACCGAACAGCGCCAGGTCCAGCCCCTGGATACCCAGGGCCTTGGGCCCGCCAGCGGCGCCGGGCAGGGTGCCCACATCGGCCGCACTGAGGCCTTTCTGGCGGATGCGTGCCCAGGCGCGGGGGCCGGCCTTGAGGGTCAGGGCGGGGAACTTGATGTGGATAGCGGTCATACCGGCCTCAGTCTCTGGCAAGCGGGTGAGTATAAAGAGTGGTGGCGGGATCGGCCGAGTGAAACTTCAGCCCCGGCAATGATGGCCATTCAGTTTCAATTAAGTTCAGTCGGTTAACGTGCGCAGCATCCGCTAGCCCGTACGTCCCGGAGACTTCCGATGAAAACCCTGACTGCCCTGTTTACCGCTGCCCTCGTTACCCTGACTGCCAACCTGGCACACGCCCGTGATCTGGGCCCCGATGAAGCCCTGCGCCTGCGTGACGCTGGTACTATTGTGTCCTTCGAAAAACTCAACGCCACGGCCGTGGCCCGGCACCCGGGTTCCATCGTCAATGAAACCGAGCTGGAAGAGGAATACGGCAAGTACATCTACCAGGTGGAATTGCGCGACCCCCAAGGCGTTGAATGGGACCTGGAATTGGACGCCGTGAGCGGCCAGGTCCTCAAGGATCATCAGGATAATTAATGAAGTCGAATCTGCGCGCCGGCCGTCGATTGGCCCTGGCGCTTCTGGCTTTTTGCTCCGTGGCACTGGCCCGCGACCTGGACCAGGACGAAGCCCTGCGTCTGCGTCAGCAGGGGGTGATCCTGCCGCTGGAGCAATTGCTGCAGCAGGCCATGGACCGCTACCCCGGGGCCAAGTTGCTGGAAGCCGAGCTGGAAGAAAAACACGATGTGTACATTTATGAAGTCGAGTTGCTGACCACCGACGGCGTGGTCCGCGAGATTGACCTTGAAGCCGCCACCGGGCGTTTATTGAAAGACGAGGAAGACGACTGATGCGCCTGTTGTTGGTGGAAGACCATGTGTCCCTGGCCGATGAGCTGCTTGAAGGCCTCAACCGCCAGGGCTATGCGGTGGACTGGCTGGCCGATGGCCGGGATGCGGTCTACCAGGGGGCCAGTGAACCTTACGACCTGATCATTCTCGACCTGGGCCTGCCGGGCCTGCCGGGCCTGGAGGTGCTGGCCCAGTGGCGCGCCGGCGGGCTTGCGACGCCGGTGCTGATCCTCACCGCGCGGAGTTCCTGGGCCGAGCGCATCGAGGGGCTCAAGGCGGGGGCCGATGACTACCTGAGCAAACCTTTCCATCCTGAAGAGCTGCACTTGCGGGTCCAGGCTCTTTTGCGCCGCTCCCATGGCCAGGCCAACCAGCCGACCCTCAAGGCGGCTGGCCTGCACCTGGATGAAGGCCGCCAGTGCGTGGTGCGCGACGGCGAAGACATCCAGCTGACCGCCGCCGAGTTTCGCCTGCTGCGCTACTTCATGCTGCACCCGCAGCAGATCCTGTCCAAAAGCCACTTGGCCGAACACCTGTACGACGGCGAGACCGAGCGCGACTCCAATGTGCTGGAGGTCCACGTCAACCACCTGCGGCGCAAGCTCGGCAAAAGCGTGATTGAAACCCGTCGCGGCCAGGGCTACCTGTTTGGCGGGGCGGCGTGAGGTCGATCCAGCGCCGCCTGAGCCTGGGCCTGGTCAGCGTGATGCTGGTGGTTGGCCTGGTGCTGGCCCAGACCAGCCTTTGGCTGTTTGAGGTGGGCTTGCAGCGTTACCTTGAAGCCGGTTTGCGCAACGACAGCGAAAACCTGCTGCTGGCCCTGGTGCGCGGCCCCCAAGGCTTGCAGCTGGATGAGCGACGCTTGTCGCCGGCTTACCAGCGGCCGTTCTCCGGGCATTACTTCCGCATCGATTTTGCCGACGTGCACTGGCGCTCCCGTTCCCTGTGGGACCAGGAGCTGCCGCAGTTGCCCCAGGTCGGTCTGCAAAGCAACTTGCAACTGGGCCCCGAAGGCCAGCAGTTGCTGGTGCTGCGCAGTGACTACCGACGCCTGGGGCAGTCGATTTCCATCAGCGTGGCCCAGGATTACACCCCGGTCCGCGAGAGCTTCCAGCGCATGCGCCAGATCGGCGTGGGCCTGGGTGTGGCCGGCCTGCTGCTGATTCTGCTGTTGCAGCGGGTCACCGTGCGTCGGGCCCTGCGCCCCCTAGAGACCGCCCGCGAACAGATCGCCCAGTTGCAGCAGGGCCAGCGCTCCCAGCTCGATGCCCAGGTGCCCCTGGAACTGGAGCCCCTGGTGGCGCAGATCAACCATTTGCTGGCCCATACCGAAGACAGCCTCAAGCGCTCGCGCAACGCCTTGGGCAACCTTGGTCATGCCTTGAAAACACCCCTGGCGGTGCTGTTGAGCCTAGCCTCGAACCCCAAGCTGCAGGCCTACCCGGAGCTGCGCAAGGTGCTCCAGGAACAACTGGAGCAAGTGCAGCAACGCCTGAACCGCGAGCTCAACCGCGCGCGCCTGGCCGGCGATGCGTTGCCCGGTGCGTTATTCGATTGCGATGCCGAGGTCCCCGGCCTGCTGGCCACCTTGAACATGATCCACGGCGAGCACCTGGAGTTGAGTTACCAAGGCGTGCCAGGGCTGCAATTACCCTGGGACCGGGAAGACTTGCTGGAGCTGTTGGGCAATCTGCTGGACAACGCCTGCAAATGGGCGGATGCGCAGATTCACTTGAGCATCGAGGCCAACACCGAGGTTTTTTGCTTGAAGGTGGAGGACGACGGGCCGGGCATTCCCGAGGCGCAACGGGCCCAGGTGTTCAGCCGTGGCACTCGCCTGGATGAACAGACCGATGGCCACGGCCTGGGGCTGGGTATCGTGCGCGACATCGTCGATGCCTGGGGTGGCGTGCTGCAACTGCACGAGAGCCCCCTGGGGGGCTTGCAAGTGCTGATCGAGTTGCCCCACCGCTAAAGGGCGCTGGCCGGGGGCGCTTGGCCCCGGCGGTTGATGGGGTCAGACCCGGAACTGATCCATCAGGCCTTGTTGCTGGTTGGCCAGGCTGTTGAGCGAGCGGCTGACCCGCGCCGACTCATTGGCCCGCTCCGACAGCGACTCGGTGACGTCGCGGATGGTCGCCACATTGCTGTTGATCTCTTCGGCCACCGCGCTTTGCTGTTCGGCGGCGCTGGCAATCTGCAGGTTCATGTCGCTGATCACCGTGACCGCATCGCCGATCTGGCGCAGGGCGCTGGCCGCCTGGCCCACGTGCTCGACGCTGCCCTGGGCCTGGCTGTGGCTGTTGTGCATGGCGTCCACCACCACTTGGGTGCCTTGCTGCAGGGCTTCGATCACCGTGCGGGTTTCTTCCACCGACTCCTGGGTGCGCCGGGCCAGGTTGCGCACTTCGTCGGCGACCACCGCAAAGCCCCGTCCGGCCTCACCGGCCCGGGCGGCCTCGATGGCGGCGTTGAGGGCCAGCAGGTTGGTTTGTTCGGCGATGGAACGGATCACTTCCAGTACCGAGCCGATCTTCTCGCTGTCGGCGGCCAGGCCTTCGACCTGGCTCATGGTGCTGCTCATGTCGCTGGCCAGGTGGCCGATGTGGGTGGTGGTGCGGTCGATCACCCTCAGCCCTTCAAGGGTGGCCTGGTCGGCATCGCGAGCCGCATGGGCCGCTTGGGCTGCGCTGCGGGCAACGTCCTGGGCGGTGGCGCTCATTTCATGGGAAGCGGTCGCCACCTGGTCGACCTGGCGGTACTGCTGCTCCATGCCGGCGCTGGTCTGGGTGGCGATGGCCGAGGATTGGTCGGCGGTGCCACGGGCGTCCTGCACCGAGCGTTTGACCTCGGCAATGATCGGTTGCAGCTTGTCGAGGAAACGGTTGAACCAGCCGGCCAACTGGCCCAGTTCATCCTGTTTGTCGTAGGCCAGGCGTCGCGTCAGGTCGCCTTCGCCGCTGGCAATGTCTTCCAGCATATGGGCCACGCCGAGGATCGGCCGGGTCACGCTGCGGGCCATCAGCCACACCAGCAGCAGGCCGAGCACCGTGGCCAACAGGCCCAGGCCCAGCTCGATCAGGGTGCCGCTTTGATTGCTCGCATCGAGCTTGTCTTTCAAGGCTTCGGCCGGCCCTACCAGCACCTGCTCGGGCACATCCAGCAGCACGCCCCAGGGCTTGCCCCCGGGAATCGGGCTGAAGGGCGCCAGCACCTTCAGTTGCTGGTTGCTGTGCAGGCTCTGGGGGCGGGTGCTGGCGGACAGCAGGCGAATCAACTCCGCGCCGCTGGCCGGGTCCACGCTCTCCAGGCGCTTGCTGAGTTTGCCGGCGTCCGGGCTGTAGCCAGCCAGCAGGCCCACCGGGCTGATGATGCTGACGTGGGTCTGGCCGTCGTACAGGCGCTGGCTGGCGCTCTGGCTCATGGCTTGCAGGCTGTTGAGGTTGATGTCCACCGACAGCGAGGCAATCACTTTGCCGTTGACCAGCAGCGGGAAGACGATGCTGGTCATCAGCACCTTCTGGCCGTCGATCACATAGAAGTAAGGTTCGATCACGCAGGGCTTGAGGGTCTGGCGCGGGCAGGTGAACCAGGCGTTGGCCGGCTCGCCGCTGGGCCCCTGCTGGGTGTCGTGCATGTCGCTTTCGGGCAAGGCCATGGACTTCAACTGGCCGGGGCTGGATTGCGACCAGTACAAGGCGAAGCGGCCCTTTTCATTACTGCCCAGTTCGTTCTGGTCGGCGAACAGTTCGTCCTTGCCGTCCAGGGCGTTGGCCTCGAACACCAGGGACAGGCCCAGCAGCTCGGGGTTGTTCTGCAAGGCCGACTTGACCTGCCGGGTCATGTCTTCGCGCAGGTCGAAGGCATCCAGGAAGCGTTTTTCCGCCTGGTCCCGCAGGAACAGCACCTGGCGCGAGAAACCGTGGCCATATTGGTAGGCATCCATGAATTGCTCGCGGATCGCCAGGGATTGCACTTCGCCTTGGGCTTCGATGCGCGCCTGGGCCGCTTCGTTGAGCATCTCCATGCTCGAGGCCTTGACCAGCTCGGAGCTGTGTTCCATGCGATACAGGGACAGGCCTACCAGCAGGGTCACGATGCCCAGCAGACAGAGTCCGGCGAGCAGGGTGATTTTCCATTGAATGGAGAGTTGTCTGGGCAACATGCAGAGGTCCTTGTTCGATAAATATCTGTGACTTCGCCACCTTATCGGCCGTGGTTGGCTCATCTTTAAACGCTTGTTTAACTGCCGTCGGGGCAGAAAACCACAGTTTTTCACGTGTTAATGCCGGGATAAGCGGCTGCAATGGCCTTGTTTTTGACAAGCCGGGCCAGCTCCTGCAAAGTGCGCGCCCTCTAATAAGAACCCACTTTTTATCCGGCGGCGGCCTGCTTGGCCCTCTGGCTGGACCCTGCTCCTGTGCGCCGTTTTTTATCGGCGCCGTAATGAGGTCATGATGATTAATGCTGTAATTGCCGCGGTTGGCGTGATGCTGATCCTCAGCCTGTCCCGCGTGCATGTGGTGATCGCGCTGATTGTCGGCGCGCTGGTGGGCGGGTTGACCGGCGGCCTGGGTATCGAGGCCACGCTCAAGGCCTTCAACAGTGGCCTGGGTGGCGGTGCCACGGTGGCCCTGTCGTACGCCTTGCTCGGTGCGTTCGCGGTGGCCATCGCCAAGTCCGGCCTGGCCCACGCCCTGGCGGACAAGATCCTGCTGCTGGTGGACCGCCAGGACGCGACTGGCAGCGGCCAGGTCAAGTGGCTGTTGATCGGTCTGTTGTGGGTGGTGTCCATTGCTTCGCAGAACATCCTGCCGATCCACATTGCCTTTATTCCGCTGTTGGTGCCGCCGCTGCTGTATGTGCTGACCAAATTGCAGTTGGACCGGCGGCTGATCGCCTGCGTCATCACCTTCGGCCTCATCACGCCCTACATGTTCCTGCCCGTGGGCTTCGGCAACATTTTCCTCAATGAAATCCTCCTGGCCAACGTGGCCCGCAGCGGCGTGGACATCAGCCAGGTCAACGTCACCCACGCCATGGGCATCCCGGCGTTGGGCATGCTCTGCGGCCTGTTGCTGGCCTTGATCAGCTACCGCAAGAAGCGCGTGTACGACCTGGACCGTATCGAGAAAGTCGAGCAGGTGCAGGTGAGCTACAACCCGCGGACACTGTTGGTGGCCGGGCTGGCGATCATTGTCGCGTTCGTCGTCCAGTTGCTGCTGGACTCGATGATCATCGGCGCCTTGTGTGGCTTTTTGCTGTTCTCGGTGTCGGGCATCGTGCGCTGGCGCGAGACGGATGACCTGTTCACCGAAGGCATGAAGATGATGGCCATGATCGGCTTCATCATGATTGCCGCCTCGGGTTTCGCCGAGGTGATGAAAGCCACCGGCGATGTGAAAACCCTGGTGGAGACGTCGGCCAGCTGGATCGGCCACAGCAAGGGCGTGGGTGCGCTGTTGATGTTGCTGGTGGGGCTGTTGGTGACCATGGGCATCGGCTCGTCGTTTTCCACGGTGCCGATCCTGGCGGCGATCTTTGTGCCTTTGTGTGTGCAACTGGGCTTCAGCCCGCTGGCGATCGTGTGCATCGTCGGCACCGCCGGAGCCTTGGGCGATGCCGGTTCGCCGGCTTCCGACTCGACCCTGGGGCCGACCTCGGGGCTGAATATCGACGGCCAGCATCACCATATCTGGGACACCGTGGTGCCGACCTTCCTGCACTACAACCTGCCGCTGCTGGCCTTTGGCTGGGTGGCGGCCATGGTCCTCTGACACCCGCTTTGGCGCCCCTCTCTATATAAGAGGGGGTTGCCGGTGGAGGGCTTCGTCGGCAAGCCGGCCTCTACGCAAGCGCGGGGCGAGCGCTGGGCTCAACTTTTGATTCGGCCAGCCGTTAACGGCTTATCACGCCCAATAAAATCAAGAGTGACCTCCTATGCGCCTAAGCCTGAAGGCCAAAGTTCTATCCCTCGCGGTACTCCCGGTTTTGCTGTTTGCGGTAGTGATCAGCCTGACCACGGTGTTCATGCTTAAAGAACAGGCGAAAAAGCAGGTCGACGAGACCCGCCAGCGCTTGATGAGTGAATCCAAGGCCACCTTGCAGGGTTACGTCGAAGTGGCCCTGAGCACCGTCAAGCCGCTGTACGACGCGGCGGCCAGTGGCGACCAGGCGGCTCGCGCCGAGGTGGTCAAGCTGCTGTCGAACATCACCTATGGCAAGGACGGTTACTTCTTCGGCTACGACTCCGAGACCGTGCGCCTGTTCAAGGGCAACAGCCCGGATGGCGTGGGCAAGAGCTTCAAGGACAACCGCGACCCCAATGGCGTCTACGTCAACCGCGAGCTGGTGCGGGTCGCCAAGGACGGCAGTCACTACGTGCAGTACAGCTCGACCCAGCCGGGCAGCGATGTGCTGGTGCCCAAGTTGGGCTACACCGAGTACCTGCCCAAGTGGGACATGGTGATCGGCTCCTCGGTGAACATCGACGGCATCGACGCCCAGGTGGCGGCGGTGGAAGCCGGGGTCAACGAGCGCATGGAAGGCATGGTGTTGAGCATTGTCGGGGTGGCGGCGGTGGTGCTGCTGGTGATTGCGGCCCTGGGCATGCTGGTGGCCAACACCATCCTGCGGCCGCTGAACCTGATGAAGCTCAACCTGGACGACATCGCCGCGGGCGAGGGTGACTTGACCCGGCGCCTGGCAATTACCAGCCAGGACGAACTGGGGGACCTGGCGGGCTCGTTCAACCGGTTTGTCGACAAAATCCACGGCCTGGTGCGGCAGATCACCGAGATGACCGGCCAGCTCACCGGCCTGGTGACCCAGGTGTCGGAGCAGGCCCAGCGTTCGGAGCAGGCCATGGAGCGCCAGCGCCACGAAACCGATCAGGTGGCCACGGCGATCAACGAGATGTCTTCGGCCGCCCAGGAAGTGGCCCGCAGTGCCCAGGGTGCAGCGGTGGCGGCGCAGAAGACCGACGAAGAAGGGCAGACCGCCAAGCGCGTGGTGGATGGCAGCATCCAGCAGATCCATGCCCTGGTCAGCGACATTCGCAACAGCGGCACCTCGCTGGACAGTCTGCAGCAGGACGTGGCGTCGATCGTCAGCGTGCTGGATGTGATCCGCTCGATTGCCGAGCAGACCAACCTCTTGGCCCTCAACGCGGCCATCGAAGCGGCCCGGGCCGGGGAGGCCGGGCGCGGTTTTGCCGTGGTGGCCGACGAAGTACGGGCCCTGGCCAGCCGCACCCAGCAGAGCACCCAGGAAATCCAGGGCATGATCAATCGCCTGCAGCAGGGCACCCGGGTGGCGGTGGACGCCATGCGGCGCTCCAGCGATGCCGGCGATGGCACCTCGGTCCAGGCCAACGAAGCGGGGGCGTCCCTGGATGCCATGGCGCAGTTGATCGGCACCATCAACTCGATGAACGCGCAGATCGCCAGCGCCGCGGAAGAACAAACCGCCGTGGCTGAAGAGATCAACCGCAGCGTGCATCAGATCGCCGTGGCGGTGGACAGTGTGGCCGATGAAACCCAGCTCGGGGCCCAGACGTCCCGCAGCCTGGCCGACCTGGGCCAGCGCCTGGGCAAGCTGGTGGGGCAATTCCGCATCTGAACCCAGGCCTGCCGCGCGGTGGTCAGCCGCGCGGTGCGGGTGCCGCCTGGCGGGCGATCAGTTGCGGCTCGCAGGCCGGGTCGGGCTCTGCTGCAGGCCGTTGCGTCACATCGCGCATCAACAGGCCGAAGCGCAGGTCCACCTGATCGGGGATCGGCAAATACACGGTGTGCCCGTCCCCCGGTGCCACCTCGATGGCCTCGTCTTTGACGTTCTGCAACTCACTCAGGTCGAAATGGAAGTTGCCCTTGGGGGTCATCAGTTCCATGTGATCGCCCAGGGCAAAGCGATTCTTCACCTTGACCTCGGCCAGCCGCCCCCGGCGCTCGCCGGTCAACTCACCGACAAACTGCTGGCGCTCGGAGACTGAGCTGCCGTTCTGGTAGTTCTGGTATTCGTCGTGCACGTGGCGCCGCAGGAAGCCCTCGGTGTAGCCCCGTTGCGCCAGGGATTCGAGGTCGCTCATCAGGCTGCGATCGAACTCGCGGCCGGCTGCGGCGTCGTCGATGGCCCGGCGATAGACCTGAGTGGTGCGGGCGCAATAGAAGTGCGACTTGGTGCGGCCCTCGATTTTCAGCGAGTGCACGCCCATGGCGCTCAGGCGTGGCACGTGCTGCACCGCCCGCAGGTCCTTGGCGTTCATGATGTAGGTGCCGTGCTCATCCTCGAAGGCGGGCATGGCCTCGTCCGGGCGATTGGCCTCGCGCAGCAGGAACACCTGGTCGGTGGGCGTGCCCAGGCCCAGGGTCGGTTCGGGTTGATAGGTCTGGACGATTTCCCCGAGGGTGTTCTCGGTGGCCGCCTCGGCCTGGTACTTCCAGCGGCAAGCGTTGGTGCAACTGCCCTGGTTGGCGTCGCGCTTGTTCATGTAGCCCGAGAGCAGGCAGCGCCCGGAATAGGCCATGCATAGGGCGCCGTGGACGAACACTTCCAGTTCCATGTCTGGCACTTGCTGGCGGATTTCGTCGATTTCCTCCAGGGACAGCTCCCGGGACAGGATCACCCGGCTGATGCCCTGTTGCTGCCAGAACTCGACGCTGGCCCAGTTCACTGTATTGGCCTGTACCGAGAGGTGGATCGGCATGGCCGGGAAGTGCCGGCGCACCAGCATGATCAGCCCCGGGTCGGACATGATCAGCGCGTCCGGGGCCATGGCGATGACCGGCTCCAGGTCCTTGAGGAAGGTTTTCAGCTTGGCGTTGTGTGGGGCGATGTTGACCACGACGTAGAAGCGCTTGCCCTGGGCCTGGGCTTCCTGGATGCCCAGGGTCAGGTTGGCGTGATCGAATTCGTTGTTGCGCACCCGCAGGCTGTAGCGTGGCTGGCCGGCGTAAACCGCATCGGCGCCGTAGGCGAAGGCGTAGCGCATGTTTTTCAGGGTGCCGGCGGGGGCCAGCAGTTCGGGTTTGGCGAGGAGCGTCATGGGGCTGTCGGTCGCAAAAGTTCGCGAGGGTAAGGCAGGCGCTGGCGGGGTTTATTGATCTGGGTCTAAGGCTGCGCAAGAAACTACGGCACTCGGCGCGGGTGCCGAGGACTAACGCTCAGGACGCTGAACATCTGCGTTGACTGACATGGATTGGATATGAACCAACAGAACCTGCAACACAAAAGCCTGCTCGTCTTGCTGACGCTGGTGACGATCGCGTTTATCTGGATTCTCTTGCCGTTTTACGGTGCAGTGTTCTGGGCGGTGATCCTCGGGATTGTCTTTGCACCCTTGCAGCGTCGCCTGCAACTCAAGTTCGGCTGGCCGCGCAACCTCACCTCGTTGTGCACCCTGAGTTTGTGCCTGGTGATGGCGATTTTGCCTGTGATCATCACCAGCGCCTTGCTGGTGCAAGAGGGGGCGACGCTGTACCAGAACATTGAAAGCGGCAAGCTGGACATTGCCGCCTATGTGGCCCAGTTCAAGCACAGCCTGCCGCCGTATTTCCAGCACCTGCTGGATCGCTTTGGCATGGGCGAGCTGGAGGGGCTGCGGGAGAAAATCGTCAAGAGCGCCATGCAAGGCAGCCAGTTCTTTGCCAGCCAGGCCTTCAGTTTCGGCCAGGGCACCTTCGAGTTTGTGGTGAGCGTGTTCATCATGCTCTACCTGCTGTTTTTCCTGCTGCGCGATGGCCCGGAGCTGGCGCGCAAGATCCGCACGGCGGTGCCGTTGGCAGAGCATCAGAAGCGTCGCCTGCAGCTCAAATTCAACCGCGTGGTGCGGGCCACGGTGAAAGGCAACGTGCTGGTGGCCGTGACCCAGGGCGCCCTCGGCGGCTTGATTTTCTGGTTCCTGGACATCCCCAGCGCCTTGCTCTGGGCGGTGCTGATGGCGTTCCTGTCGCTATTACCGGCCGTGGGTGCGGGCATTGTCTGGGGCCCGGTGGCCGCGTACTTCCTGCTTAGCGGAGCGATCTGGCAAGGGGTGGTGCTGGGGCTGTTCGGGGTGTTCGTGATTGGCCTGGTGGACAACGTGTTGCGGCCGATCCTGGTGGGCAAGGACACCAAGATGCCGGACTACCTGATCCTGATCTCGACCCTGGGCGGCCTGGCGATATTCGGCCTCAACGGGTTCGTCATCGGGCCGTTGATTGCCGCATTGTTCATGTCGAGTTGGGCGCTGTTTGTGGAAACCCGGCCGCGGGTGCAGCTGCCTTAGGCGTGGGCGGCGAGCGTGGGCCACTGTTGTGACAGGGCCTGGGCAGCGGGCAGGGAGGCGAGGGGGCCGCTGACGGGCTCGCCGTCCTGCATCAGATACCAGCAGGCCAGCACGCCGCGAGCCCTGAGGGATGCGGGAACCGCGCTGCCGATAACGGACATGATCTGAACTGTGGGCATAAGGACCTCCGATACGTGGTGGAGCTACCTTACAAAGCGCGCAGTGTTACGAAAAATCACCTGGCTCAATAGTGGTTATTGAAAATTGCTAACGGACGCGGGGGCCGCCTTCAGTCCACCACCTGGTCGAGCATGTGCAGCACTTCCTGTTCGCTGAGCAGGCCCTTGCGCACCAGGTTCTCGGCCAGCAGGGAGAGAAACTTGGCATTGCGATGGCCTTCCAGGTGCTTGAGTTCGGTCAGCGCGCCATAGACTTTGCTGGAGGTGCAGAGTCCGGCGATGCGGTGAGGGTTTTGCGTCGGCATAAAGGGCGTCCTTGTTGTTATGGGTCATTGGAACGACGGACAGGTCCGATCTTGCGGGCCTGCAATGACATCAATATGACGGTCCGATGGCTGAGGCCATCGAGGGACCGGTCGCCAATTGTCAGGCAAATACCGTTCCAGGCCTGGCCCTGGCGTGGACAGTCAAGACTTAAGGATGATGGCCAAATGCAACAAGCCCCGCTTGTGAGGGCGGGGCTTGTGGGTGTGATCAGCCTGTTACCAGCGCGGGCCACGGTCGTAATGACGTGGCGGACCGTAGTAACCCGGAGGCGGGCCGTAGTAGACCGGGGCGGGGCGGTAATACACCGGCGCCGATTCCACATACACCGGTTGTGGCTGGTAGTAGACCGGTGGTGGCGCGGCGTACACCGGCTGTGGCTGGACGTACACCGGTTGTTGCTGCACGTAGACCGGGCGTTCCTGGCCGGCGATCACCGAGCCCACCACAGCAGCACCGACAACAGCACCCAATACGGCGGGTCCGGCCCAGCCACCGCCGTGGGCAGACGCCTGGCCTGCGACAGCGAGTGCACCAATGAGCAAGGCTATCTTGGGGAGTTTGGAAATCATGAGCGTTCCTCGATTCAACCCCAGCGCTTGTTGCCTGCAGCAGGCTCAAGGACTGTCGTGGGGGATACTTCTAAGACAGTGGTTTTTTGAAAAACTGCGAAGCCGCAGGGTAAATATTGTGTAAGGTCTGTACCGGCTTCTTTACCCAGTTCCCAGGCGGGTAAAGCGCCCTTGGCTACGGGTCATCATGATCAGGCAGAACCGGTCGGGCCGGTTAATCCGTCCATCCGAAAGTGCGGTGCAAGGAGATAACGATGCAAATGAACCCCAACAAAGACACTCAGTTGTGCATGTCCTTGTCAGGGCGTCCGGGGAACTTCGGTTTGCGCTTTCACAACCACCTGTATGAGCAGTTGGGGCTGAACTTCTATTACAAGGCGTTCAGCAGCCAGGATTTGCCTGGCGCCATCGGCGGGATTCGCGCCCTGGGCATTCGCGGCTGTGGCGTGTCGATGCCCTTCAAGGAGGCGAGCATTGAGTTGGTGGACGAACTGGATGCATCGGCCCGGGCCATTGCGTCGATCAACACCATCGTCAACACCCAGGGCCACCTCAAGGCCTACAACACCGATTACATTGCTATCGCCCAATTGCTCAAGAGCCACGAGGTGCCGAAGGACTCGAGCTTTGTCTTGCGTGGCAGCGGCGGCATGGCCAAGGCCGTGGCCAGCGCCTTGCGTGATGGCGGCTACGCCAACGGCGTGATTGTGGCGCGTAACGAGGCGGCCGGACGTGGCTTGGCCAATGCCCTGGGTTATGAGTGGCAGGCCGAGCTCGGGGATGTGCGCGCGCAAATGCTGATCAATGTCACGCCGATCGGCATGGCGGGTGGGGCTGAGGCTGAGCAGTTGGCCTTCTCCGCAGAGGCGATTGCCGCTGCCGATACGCTGTTCGACGTGGTTGCGGTGCCCCCTGAAACCCCGCTGATTCTGCGCGGCCGGGCTGAGGGCAAAAAGGTCATCACCGGCCTGGAAGTGATCGCCATCCAGGCCCTGGAGCAGTTTGTGCTTTACACCGGGGTGCGCCCCAGTGAGGAGCAGTTCCAGAACGCTGTGGCCTTCGCCCGGGCCGGGTAGGGCGCTGCGTCGGCGCAGCCAGCGGGTGTCGTACCCGCGGCTGCGCCCACTGAGGGTTCAGCCTTCGAGTTGCGCCAGGCGCTCTTCGAGGGCAGCAATCCGCGCTTCCAACTCTTCGATACGCTCCACCGAGACCGCGCCGCCAGTGCTGCGTTCCACCGGGTTGTGCCGGGCCGCGAGGATCGCCTCGATGTCCGCCGGGTCACCCAGGGCGTGGGTGTAGCGGTCTTCCCGCTGGCCGGCCTGACGCGGGATCAACAGCGCCAGGTCGCGGGCAATCAGGCGCTCGAGTTGGTGCACCACTTGTTCGGCGTCTTCGAAGTCATGCATGCGGCCGCTGCGGGTCAGCAATTCATTCACCGTCTGCGGGCCGCGCAGGAACAGCAGGCCGGTGAGGATCATCTGCGCCGGCACCAGCTCCAGGGCCTTGTCCAGCCGGTGTTCCCAGCGGTCGGCGCGGCTGCCCATGACCAGGCGGGTAAACCCTTGGCTTTCCAGGGCGCGCAGGCTTTGCCCGACCTGGCCCTGGGTCAGGTTCATCACGGGCTCGCGGCTGGTCTTCTGGTTGCAGGCCAGGACCAGGGCGTTGAGGGTCAGGGGATAGGTTTCCGGGCTGGTGGCCTGCTTTTCGATCAAGGCGCCGAGGATGCGGATTTCGGTGCTGTTGAGTCGCAGTGCTTCGCTGGAGGTGTCGTGCTCGCTGCTCATCGCGCTTTCCCTATGCTGTGGAAGGCGCCTAGCCTAATCCTTGCGGGATAAAAGACAAGCCGCGCGCTGCCTCGGGCTGGGGCTATAATCGTCCCTCGCTGTATTTCTGCCATCTATGTCGAGACTGTCATGACTATTTCCCTGTACGCCGCTTCCGTTCCTGTCTTCAAGCAAATGCTCAATGCCTTGAGCGACGTTCTGAACAAGGCCGAAGCCCACGCCACGGCGAAGAGCATCGACCCCAACGCTTTGCTGCAGGCCCGCCTGTTCCCGGACATGTTCCCGCTGGTGCGCCAGGTGCAGATCGCCGTGGACTTCGCCAAGGGCGTGTCGGCGCGCCTGGCTGAAGTCGAGTTGCCGAAATACGACGACAGCGAAACCACCTTCGCTGACTTGCAGGCGCTGATCGCCAAGGTCCTGGCCTTTATCGACGGCATCCAGCCGGAGCAGATCGATGGCAAGGAAGGCATCGAAATCGTTACCCGTCCGGGCACTCCTAAAGAGAAGCGCTTCAGTGGCCAGAGCTACCTGCTGACCTACGGCCTGCCGCAGTTCTTCTTCCACGTCACCACCACCTATGCCTTGCTGCGCCACAACGGTGTGGAAGTGGGCAAGCGCGACTACATGGGCGCGTTCTAAACCGCCGGGCCAATGCGTCACCCTGTTCGGTGGCGCTGGCAGCCGGCAATAAAAAGCCCGGCAAGGTGCGAGCCTTGCCGGGCTTTTTTGTGCGCGGTGATGGTCAGGCCGGTTGCTGGCCTTGCTCATCCTGGGCCAGGCAGGCCGCGGCGGTGAACAGCACGTCAGTGGAGGAGTTGAGGGCGGTTTCTGCCGAGTCTTGCAGCACGCCGATGATGAAGCCCACGGCCACTACTTGCATGGCGATCTCGCTGGGGATGCCGAACAGGCTGCATGCCAGGGGGATCAGCAGCAGCGAACCGCCGGCCACGCCCGACGCACCACAGGCGCAGATGGCCGCGACCACGCTGAGCAGCACCGCGGTAGGCAGGTCGACGGCGATGCCCAGGGTGTGCACGGCGGCCAGGGTCAGCACGGTGATGGTGATCGCCGCGCCGGCCATGTTGATGGTCGCGCCCAGAGGGATGGATACCGAGTAGGTGTCTTCATGCAGCCCCAGGCGCTTGCTCAGCTCCAGGTTGACTGGAATGTTGGCCGCCGAACTGCGGGTGAAAAACGCGGTGATGCCGCTTTCCCGCAGGCAGGTCAGCACCAGGGGGAAGGGGTTGCGACGAATCTTCCAGAACACGATGGCCGGGTTGATCACCAGTGCCACAAATAGCATGCAGCCGATCAGCACGGCCAGCAGGTGCAGGTAGCCGATCAGGGCGTCAAAGCCGGAGGTGGCCAGGGTCGAAGCCACCAGGCCGAAGATCCCCAGCGGGGCGAAGCGGATGACCACGCGAACGATCAGGGTCACGCCGTTGGACAGGTCGCCGAGCACGGTGCGGGTGGTTTCCCCGGCGTGACGAATGGCCACGCCCAGGCCGATGGCCCAGGCCAGCACGCCGATGAAATTGGCGTTCATCAAGGCGCTGATGGGGTTTTCCACCACGCTTAGCAGCAGGCTTTGCAGCACCTCGGTAATACCACCGGGGGCGCTGACGCTGATGTCCTGGGTCGACAGCACCAGGGTGGACGGGAACAGGCTGCTGGCGATCACTGCCACCACGGCCGCGGCAAAGGTGCCCAGCAGGTAGAGGAACAGGATCGGGCGGATATGGGTTTCCTGGCCGTGCTTGTGGTTGGCGATGGACGCCATGACCAGCACGAACACCAGGATCGGCGCGACAGCCTTGAGCGCCGAGACAAACACTTTGCCAATAAAGGTGGTGGACTTGGCCAGCTCGGGGGCCAGCAGCGCCAGGGCGATGCCGGCGATCAGGCCGATGACGATCTGCGTGACCAGGCTGGTGCGTTTGAGTGTTTGCAGGAGCGAAGGGGGCGAAGCAGTCATAGCGGTATCTCTGATTTTTTTAGTTGGCAGTGGTGTGATGCGCGTGGGCAGCGACAAACGGGGCAGGCTGCTGAACGGACGCGGACCTTTGCAATGACGCGGGTGACCGTGGAGCCCCAGGCCCATTGAAGGTGAGGATCTACCGTCCTTTGGACGTTTTGCGGGCCGCGGACTTTATCACAGCCTTTGGCCAACCCCTGCGGATGTGACGATCTGCCACTCTTTCCGACGGCCCTGCGCGGTCTTGGCGTGTCCCTGGGCGGACACACTCTGTTAAGATTGCTCATCCTTTTTTCCTGCCCTATCAGCGAGCCCTCGGGCTGTCGCTGATGTCGTCGTTTCTGGAGTTATTGATGCTGTTGCCCATTCTGCTGTTGTCGGCCGCGGGTTTTACCGTGCTGACCACGGAATTCATTATTGTCGGCCTGCTGCCGGCGATTGCCCGAGACTTGGCGGTGAGCGTGCCCCAGGCCGGTTTGCTGGTGACCCTGTTCGCCTTCACAGTGGCTGCGTTCGGCCCGTTCCTGACGGCCTATTTCGCCCGCTTTCCGCGTAAGCAGCTGTTTATCTGCGTGCTGATCATGTTCGGCCTGGCCAATACCCTGGCGGCGTTGGCGCCGAATATCTGGGTCATGGCCGTGGCACGGTTGATTCCGGCCCTGGGCCTGCCCGTGTTCTGGGCCCTGGCCAGCGAGACGGCGGTGGACATCGTCGGTCCTGACTACGCGGGGCGAGCGATTGCCAAGATCGGTTTCGGCATTGTCTGCGCCACGGTGTTCGGCATTCCGGTGGGTACGCTGATTTCCGACGCCTTCGGTTGGCGTAGTGCCTTCGGCATCCTGGCCGTGGTGGCTTTTGCCAAGGCGCTGCTGCTGTGGGTTTACCTGCCGCGCACGCCGGTGCATCACCAGCACAGCAGCCTGCTTCAGCAGTTCCGGATCCTGCGCAGCCCGTTGATGCAGGGGCATGTGCTGTTGTCGATCCTGGTGTTCAGCGGCATGTTCACCGTCTACACCTACCTGGCGGACATCCTCGAACGCCTGGCCGGTTTCGACGGCACGCTGGTGGGCTGGTGCCTGATGGGCTTTGGCGCGGTAGGCCTGCTGGGCAATTCATTGGGCGGTCGCGCGGTGGATCGCCACCCGCTGCTGGCGTCGATGGGGTTCTGTGCCTTGATGATCGGCGGCATGGTGGCCCTGGTGCCGAGCATTCATTCGACTCTGGGCCTGGCCGCCGCCATGGGTATTTGGGGCGTGACCCAGGCGGCGCTGTTTCTGGTCAGCCATGTGCGTTTGATCAAGGCCGCGCCTGAGGCGCCGGCCTTTGCCGCCTCGCTGAACATTGCCGGGGCCAACCTGGGCATCGGCCTGGGGGCCATGGTCGGCGGCCGGGTCATCGACACCCTGGGGCTGGGCAGCCTGGGTTTTGCCGCAGCGGGTTTCATCCTGCTGTCGATCCTCCTGGCCTGGGGCCTGATGGGCGCCAAGCCTCGCGCCCTCTGCGCTTGAGGCCCTAGCTGTTGAGGGGCGTGAACAGCTCCCGGCGCGCGCCTTCGGTGATGGCGACGATGCCGGGGTGCTTGACCTTGCGCTCCACCGAGATGGCATAAAACGATTCGGCCACGGCGTCGGTCTGGCCGATCAGATCCACGGCGTATTGGCGTTTGATTTCATCGGCGATCACGCTGGGCGCGATAAAGATCCCGCTGCCGGATTGGCCAAAGGCCTGCATCAGTGCGCTGTCGTCGAACTCGCCGATGATCCGCGGCTGGATCTGCTGTTCGGCGAACCAGCGCAGCAGGCGGCTGCGGACCACGGTTTCCTGCCCGGGAATCAGCATGGGCGCGCCGTGCAGGCCCTTGGGGAAGTCCGCGCCGTATTGCTCGGCCAGGCGCTGGGTGGCGAAAAAGCTGATACCGCATTCACCGAGCTTCTGGCTGTAGCCCTTGATGTCCAGGTGCGACGGCATCGGGCTGTCGGATATCACCAGGTCCAGGCGCTGGATGGCCAGGTCGGCGAGCAGGCGCTCGAGCTTGTCTTCGCGGCAGGTGATGCGGATCGGTTCGCTCAATTCCATGGTCGGTGCGATCAGGCGGTAGACGATGGACTTGGGCACCACGTCGGCGACCCCGACCCGGAACGGGATCTGCTGTTCATTGGGTTGAGCACGGAGCAGGGCTTCCAACTCGCCTCCCAGCTGAAACATCTGCTCGGCATAAGGCAGGATCTGACGTCCAGACTCGCTGAGTTCCAGTTGCCGTCCCACTCGACGAAACAATTCGATGCCGTAGGTCTGCTCCAGCAGGGTGATCTGGCCGCTGATGGTCTGGGGCGTCAGGTTCAGCTGTTCGCAGGCGCGCACGATGCTGCCGGTCTTCGCCACCACCCAGAAATAATGCAACTGGCGGTAATTGAGCATGGGGCTTAATCACTTCGTAAAAACCGAAGTATAACTGCTAAAAATACGAATTTTCCTGAAGTATCGCGCTCCTTAGAATGCCTCGCTATCGATGGGCCCCCGGTTGGGCCCATGCGTTCTATCGAGGGTACTACCATGACACGCAAATCCATGGCCGCGGCATCGCTGCTGGCTCTGTCCCTGCTGGCCCTGGCGGGCTGTGACCAGGCTGAGAAAAGCGCTCAGCAGTTGATGGGCAAGGCTGCCGAGACCGCCAAACAGGCCATTGACGACACGCACAAGGCTGCTGAACAGGCCCTCGCCGATGCCACCGAAGACTTGATTGGCAAGCCCGAAAAACCGGCAGATGATGGCGAGAAAAAAGCGCCGGCGTCCCAGGAAATCTAATCTTTCGTTCAAACAGACTCAGGATTGACCCATGGAATACCTCTTACAGCTCGCCGCCAGCCCCACCGCCTGGGTCGCCTTGGCCACCCTGGTGGTGATGGAAATCGTGCTTGGCATCGATAACCTGATCTTTATCTCGATCCTTACCAACAAGCTACCCGAGCAACACCGGGCCAAGGCGCGGCGGATCGGTATCGGCATGGCCTTGATTCTGCGTCTGGCATTGCTTAGCACCATTGCCTTTATCGTCCAGTTGACTGAGCCGGTGATCGACGTCTTCGGCCAGAGCTTCTCCTGGAAAGACATGATCCTGATTGCCGGTGGCCTGTTCCTGGTGTGGAAGGCGACGACCGAGATCCATCACAGCATGTCCCCGGAGCCCGAGGAAAAGGACACGGCGAGCAACGGTGTGAGCATCGGTTTTGCTGCGGCGATTGTGCAGATCCTGATGCTGGACATGGTGTTTTCCATCGACAGCATCATCACGGCAGTGGGCATGACCGAGCACTTGCCGATCATGATCATCGCGGTGGTAGCGTCGGTGCTGGTGATGTTGCTGGCGGCTGAACCCCTGGCCAAGTTCATCAACGACAACCCGACTGTGGTGATGCTGGCCCTGGGCTTCCTGATCATGATCGGTATGACCCTGATCGCCGAAGGCTTTGGTGCCCATGTGCCGAAAGGCTACGTGTATGCGGCGATGGCTTTCTCGGCAGCGATCGAGACCCTGAACATCCTGGCGCGACGTGTTCGCCAAAAGCGTCAGGCGGTGGAGACTCAAGCCAAGGCTTAAGTCGCACCCACGACAAACGGCTGTCTGCACTCGAAAGAGTCAGATGGCCGTTTTTTTTAGTGGTGAATAACGCTGGGTCAGTGCGCGGTGGCCGGGCGGCCGGCGGTTTTGTCTCGCGGTGTCACGGTGGTCGATGGCAGTGGGTGATGATGGCGGCGGGCAATGCGCAACACGCCCCAAAGCATCGCGGCGGCCACGGCCAGCCAGCCAATTACCAGCATGCAGATCGTCGTCATCAGGCTCATACGTGCCTCCTTCTGGCCCCGTCCGGGGCACACGCTCTTTGCAATGGACAGTCTAGTCGCTGGTATGTTTCAGGCGATTGACTCGTGGTCGAGCCCTTCGAACACTTCGCTCTATCCATTTCAATTTACTGCGGCCTAACGCTATACCCCCGTGCAAGACGCCCTATTATCAGGGCCCTTGCCGGGAGATCGTGGCCCGGTGTCTGAGCAAAGAGAGTGATGATGGTGCGGGTATTTTCTCGAATTCGATGGGCATTGTTGGGCGCCGCCTGTGTGCTGAGCCTGGCGGCATGCGCGGGCAAAGTGCCGTCCGAGATTCAGCGTTTGCCTGAGCGGGTCGAACTCACCAGCGTGCCGTTCTTTCGCGGCAACATCTATCAAAGCGGACCGGGCGCCTTGGCCAGCATGCTGTCTCAGCAGGGCGTGGTGATTACCCCGGGGCTGCTGGACAAACCCTTGCATTTACCCGGTGCCGAGGCCCAGTTGCAGCAGAACATGCAGCGCCTGGCGCGGGATTACGGGATGGTGGTCTATCCACTGGATGAGCGCCTGCCGGCGTTGCTGGCCCAGGTTGCGGCCGGGTACCCGGTGTTGCTGCGCTTCACGGAAGGTTCGGCGTTCTGGTCTGAGCCGCGCTACGCGATACTGGCCGGCTATAACCGTGACAAGCAGACCGTGCTGTTGCGGGCAGGGCAGAATCGTCGGTTGTTGATGAGCTTCTCGGCGTTCGAGTCGGCCTGGAAAAGCGCCGGTAGCTGGGCGGTGTTGATTCAGGCACCGAACCAGTTGCCCGCCAATGTCGATCGCCAGCGTTGGTTGAAGGCCGCCAATGAGTTGGCCCAGGCCGGCCAAGAGCAGGCGGCGAATCGGGCGACCCAGGCGTTACCTGCTCCCTGATCGTGGCGAAGAAAAGAAAACGGCGCCCAAGGGCGCCGTTTTTTATGGCCTGTTTGATTAGTCCGAGGCCTGGGCCGCGCCGGTTTGGCGGTTCTTCAGGTTCTTTTCCGCTTTGTAGCGCAGCGCGACGTCCGGCACCGAGCCGCTTTTGCCGGTTTCCATCCAGTTGCGAATGCGCCCGGCGTCAGCGAAATGGGTGTATTTGCCGAAGGCATCGAGAATCACCAGGGCCACCGGGCGATTGGCCATGCTGGTCACCAGCACCAGGCAGTGGCCGGCCTGATTGGTGAAGCCGGTCTTGGTCAGCTTGATGTCCCATTTGTCTTTATGAACCAGATGGTCGGTGTTGCGAAAACCCAGGGTGTAATTGGGTTTGCGGAACGCCACGGTCTTTTCCTTGGTGGTGCTCAGCTCGCTCAGCATTGGGTATTTGCGCGCCGCCAGCAGCAGTTTGCTCAGGTCGCGAGCGGTGGACACGTTGTGGATCGACAGGCCAGTGGGTTCCACATAGCGGGTGTTGGTCATGCCCAGGGCCTTGGCCTTGGCGTTCATGGCTGCAATAAAGGCTGCGTATCCGCCTGGGTAATGGTGGGCCAGGCTGGCGGCGGCGCGATTCTCCGAGGACATCAGGGCGATCAGCAGCATGTCGCGGCGGCTCAACTCGCTATTGAGCTTGACCCGGGAGAACACCCCTTTCATTTCCGGGGTGTCGCTGATGTTGATTGAAATGTATTCGTCCATGGACTGCTTGGCGTCCAGCACGATCAACCCGGTCATGAGTTTGGTGACCGAGGCGATCGGCACCACCACATCCGGATTGCTTGAATAGATGACTTTGTTGGTCTGCAAGTCCAGCAACAGCGCGCTGCCCGAAGCAATGTGCAGTTGCGAGGTGTCGCGGGGGGCAGCAGTGGTTTCGCTCGCATCGACGTTGGGCGTGATCAAAGTGCCTGTGATTGCAAAAAATAGGCTGAGGATGGAAAGACGGATTTTCACGCGGGCGGACTCGATAAAGTATGGATATGCCGTTTGGCAACGGGCTTTTTCAGAAAAACGTTACATTTTATGATTATGGTTGATAGCTGTCGATTGTTCTTCAAAGGTCTGTTGAATACCCAAAAAAACCTGAAATATGCCGGTTTTCCTTTCGTGCCTCCTGGCTTTGGTCGCAGTTCGTCGCCTGGGGCGCGGCTTGAAACAAAGAACCCCGCCATTGGCGGGGTTCTCGTCGGGGCAAAGGTGCTGTGCCGGGTTTAGCCGTGCAGCGACTCTGCCGCATACAGGGTGTTTTCCAGCAAGCAGGCGCGGGTCATCGGGCCAACACCGCCAGGTACGGGGGTGATCCAGCCGGCGCGGGGCAGGGCGGTCTCGTACACCACGTCGCCTACCAGCTTGCCGTCTTCCTGGCGGTTGATGCCGACGTCGATGACGATGGCGCCTTCCTTGATCCACTCGCCTTTTACCAGGCCCGGCTTGCCAGCTGCCACGACCACCAGGTCAGCCCGGCCCACATGCCCGGCCAGGTCTTTGGTGAAGCGGTGGGTCACGGTCACGGTGCAGCCCGCGAGGAGCAGCTCCATTGCCATCGGGCGGCCAACAATGTTGGAGGCGCCCACGACGACGGCGTCCATGCCGTAAAGATCGGCACCGGTGCTTTCCAGCAAGGTCATGATGCCCTTGGGAGTGCAAGGGCGGAGCAGTGGGATGCGTTGGGCCAGGCGGCCGACGTTATAAGGGTGGAAACCATCCACGTCTTTGTCGGGCCGAATGCGTTCCAGCAGCTTTGAGGCGTCCAGGTGCTCCGGCAGCGGCAACTGTAGAAGGACGCCGTCGATGTTCGGGTCATCATTGAGGCGGTCGATCAGGGTGGCCAACGCTTCCTGAGTGGTGTCGGAAGGCAGGTCATAGGCTTGGGAAAGAAAGCCGACCTCTTCGCAGTCTTTACGCTTGTGCGAGACATAAACCTGAGAGGCTGGATCGCTGCCGACCAGGATCACCGCGAGGCCTGGTGTACGCAGGCCTTGCTGGCGACGCTCGGCGACACGTTTGGCGATCTGCTGGCGCAGGCTAGCGGCGATCGCTTTGCCGTCGATTAGTTGTGCAGTCATGACGCGTGATTAACCATCGAGAGGGAGAGAAAAAGAGAACGCATTCTCGCATGTCAGGACGTGAGGGCAAAGGCGCTTGGTCTGCAAATTCCCCTAACCCCTTTAATTAAATGAATTTTTTTGAAAAAAGAGTTGACGACCTAACGGACCGTCTATAACATTCGTCGCACTTGTCGGGCACAGCCTAGCACTGGTTAAGAAGGTCGGTCAGAGTTGATGTTTAACTCGTAACGACTGAAAGCACTTAGTTTGTAATCCTTAAAGAATACAGATTAACAAGGCGCCCGTAGCTCAGCTGGATAGAGCATCCGCCTTCTAAGCGGATGGTCGCAGGTTCGAGTCCTGCCGGGTGCGCCATTAGGCAGCTTTGGCACAAGTAACGCAACAACGCAATATGGTGGGCGTAGCTCAGTTGGTAGAGCACAGGATTGTGACTCCTGTTGTCGTGGGTTCGATCCCCATCGTCCACCCCATATTCCGAAAGGCGCCAGATTAACAGTCTGGCGCCTTTGCTTTAAAAGGCTTGATACGCGGACGTGGTGGAATTGGTAGACACACTGGATTTAGGTTCCAGCGCCGCAAGGTGTAAGAGTTCGAGTCTCTTCGTCCGCACCAATTAAGTAGCTAGTTAATAGCAGATGACGGCGCAGCACCTGAAAAGGGCTGCGCCGTTTTCGTTTCAAAAGTCTGCATTTCCAGTGTGGCCGTAAGTAGCAGGGCGGTGAGGCGGCGAGTTTTTCGTCCTTTTGTCGCTGGATGTTTGCGGCTCAGCTGTCGGATCGGTGGTTGATCCGGTTGCCCGGAGTGCTATGCCTGATTCCTTCTATATATAGAAGCATCGGTATAGAGGCCCCGGCTGGGTACGCTGTATTTGCTCTCAGGGCGCGGCGCAACCTATTGTCCCCGCCTTATAACTGACCAGCTGTTTTTTACCCGTTTCCAGTAGGGTGACTTCTTGAGTTTGACCCACTAGAATGCTTGCCCTTGATTCTTGGGGTCGGAAACGGCCGGCTAACGTCTGTGCAACGAGGAATATCCATGCAAGTTTCTGTTGAAAATACTTCTGTTCTTGAGCGCCGCCTGAGCATCACCGTGCCAGCCGAGCGTATCGAGAGCCAGGTCAACAAGCGTCTGCAGCAGACTGCCCAAAAGGCCAAAATTGCAGGCTTCCGTCCTGGCAAGGTTCCAATGAGCGTTATCCGTCAGCGTTATGAAGCTGATGCCCGCCAAGAAGCGGTAGGTGACGTGATCCAGGCTTCCTTCTATGAAGCCGTTGTTGAGCAGAAGCTGAACCCGGCCGGTGCTCCTTCGGTTGAGCCTAAGGTTCTGGAGAAAGGCAAGGATCTGGAATACGTTGCTACTTTCGAAGTGTTCCCAGAGTTCACCGTTGCCGGTTTCGACACCATCGCTGTTGAGCGTCTGAGCGCTGACGTGGCGGATGCCGACCTGGACAACATGCTGGAAATCCTGCGCAAGCAGAACGTACGTTTTGAAGCGGCTGATCGCGCTGCACAAAACGACGACCAACTGAACATTGATTTTGTTGGCAAGGTTGACGGCGAAGAGTTCGCTGGCGGTTCGGCTAAAGGTACTCAGCTGGTTCTGGGCTCCGGCCGCATGATCCCTGGTTTTGAAGACGGTCTGGTCGGCGCTAAAGCCGGTGAAGAGCGCGTTCTGAACCTGACCTTCCCTGAGAACTATCAGAACCTGGACCTGGCCAACAAGGCTGCCGAGTTCACCGTGACCGTTAACAGCGTTTCCGAGCCTAAGCTGCCAGAACTGACCGAAGAATTCTTCGCTCAATTCGGTATCAAGGAGTCGGGCCTGGACGGTTTCCGCGCCGAAGTTCGCAAGAATATGGAGCGTGAGCTGCGCCAAGCCATCAAGTCCAAGGTCAAGAATCAGGTCATGGATGGTCTGCTGGCCACCAATCCGATCGAAGTGCCAAAGGCGCTGCTGGACAACGAAGTCAACCGCCTGCGCGTTCAAGCGGTTCAGCAGTTCGGTGGCAACATCAAGCCTGATCAACTGCCGGCCGAGCTGTTCGAAGAGCAAGCCAAGCGCCGTGTCGTGCTGGGTCTGATCGTGGCTGAAGTGGTCAAGCAATTCGACCTCAAGCCTGACGAAGATCGCGTTCGCGAGCTGATCCAGGAAATGGCTTCGGCCTACCAGGAGCCAGAGCAGGTCGTGTCTTGGTACTACAAGAACGACCAGCAACTGAACGAAGTCCGTTCGGTTGTGCTGGAAGAACAAGTTGTGGATACTGTTCTGCAGAAAGCTAGCGTGACCGACAAATCGGTCTCTTACGAAGAAGCGGTCAAGCCGGTAGAAGCTCCACAAGCCGACTGATTGTTTTTGCGTTAAGAAGTACACACATAAGCAGCTCTCGAGCTGGCTTATGTGTATTCAAGACATAACTATTTGGGAGCGACTGCAGAGCATGTTCCGTAATTCTTATATTCAGCAGCACTCTGATATCCAAGCCGCCGGCGGCCTGGTCCCGATGGTTGTCGAGCAATCCGCTCGTGGCGAGCGTGCCTATGACATCTACTCGCGCCTTCTCAAGGAGCGAGTGATTTTTCTGGTGGGGCCGGTAGAGGACTACATGGCCAACCTGATCTGTGCGCAATTGCTGTTCCTTGAAGCGGAAAACCCGGACAAGGACATCCATCTCTACATTAACTCCCCGGGCGGTTCGGTGACGGCGGGCATGTCGATCTACGACACCATGCAGTTCATCAAGCCTAACGTGTCGACCACCTGTATTGGTCAGGCATGCAGCATGGGTGCGTTCCTGCTGACGGCTGGTGCCCCGGGCAAGCGTTTCTGCCTGCCGAACTCGCGTGTGATGATTCACCAGCCACTGGGCGGTTTCCAGGGCCAGGCGTCGGACATCGAAATCCATGCCAAGGAAATCCTCTTCATTCGTGAACGCCTCAACACGCTGATGGCCAAGCACAGCGGGCACACTCTGGAAGAAATCGAGCGCGATACCAATCGCGACAACTTCATGAGTGCGGAAGCCGCGCGTGCATACGGGCTGATCGATGAAGTGATCGCCCAGCGCCCAGCTTAAAATAAGCAGCTCAAAATAAGGCGGGTCGGCTGGTCCGATCACCAGTGGGCTTGAAAAAGCCCACAATAGCCTTCATCTTGTGTTGCAAGCCTATCGGATTTGGATCGAACGAATGACTGACACCCGCAACGGCGAGGACAACGGCAAGCTGCTTTATTGCTCCTTCTGTGGCAAAAGCCAGCATGAAGTGCGCAAATTGATTGCCGGCCCCTCGGTCTTTATCTGCGACGAGTGCGTCGACCTGTGCAATGACATCATCCGTGAGGAGGTGCAGGAAGCACAGGCCGAAAGCAGCGCGCATAAATTGCCTTCGCCTAAAGAAATCAGCGGCATCCTCGATCAGTACGTGATTGGTCAGGAGCGTGCGAAAAAGGTTTTGGCTGTAGCGGTCTATAACCACTACAAGCGCCTCAACCAGCGTGACAAAAAGAGCGACGATGTCGAGCTGGGCAAGAGCAACATCTTGCTGATCGGCCCTACAGGCTCGGGTAAGACTCTGCTGGCAGAGACCCTGGCACGCCTGCTGAATGTTCCCTTCACTATCGCTGACGCAACCACCCTCACCGAGGCGGGTTATGTGGGTGAAGACGTCGAGAACATCATTCAGAAGCTGTTGCAGAAATGCGATTACGATGTAGAGAAGGCCCAAATGGGTATCGTCTATATCGATGAAATCGACAAGATTTCGCGTAAATCCGACAATCCGTCGATCACCCGGGATGTCTCCGGTGAAGGCGTTCAGCAAGCATTGCTGAAGTTGATTGAAGGTACTGTGGCTTCCGTTCCGCCCCAAGGCGGTCGCAAGCATCCGCAGCAAGAGTTCCTGCAAGTCGACACGCGTAACATCCTGTTTATCTGTGGTGGTGCGTTCTCCGGTCTGGAAAAGGTTATCCAGAACCGCTCCACTCGCGGCGGCATCGGCTTCAATGCCGAGGTTCGCAGCAAGGAGGAGGGCAAGAAGGTTGGCGAATCTCTGCGTGAGGTCGAGCCTGATGACTTGGTCAAGTTCGGCCTGATCCCTGAGTTCGTCGGTCGTTTGCCGGTACTGGCAACGTTGGACGAGCTGGATGAAGCAGCATTGATCCAGATCCTCACCGAGCCGAAAAACGCACTGACCAAGCAATACGCCAAGTTGTTCGAGATGGAAGGCGTGGACCTCGAGTTCCGTACCGACGCACTCAAGTCCGTGGCCAAGCGTGCCCTTGAGCGCAAGACCGGTGCTCGTGGATTGCGTTCGATCCTCGAAGGTGTGTTGCTCGACACTATGTATGAAATCCCCTCGCAATCCGAGGTGAGTAAAGTAGTGATCGATGAAAGCGTTATAGAAGGCAAGTCCCAGCCACTGTATATCTATGAAAACAGTGAGCCGGCTGCCAAGGCAGCGCCGGACGCGTAAGCGTCACGACATTGCTTTAAAAGAAGGGGCCTTCGGGCCCCTTTGTTTTACTGCCTTCAAACTCCAGTCTTTGAGCTTGTTTTTTTTGCAGGCAGCCCCCATCTTGGTTTCAAGCTTACTTCCATCTGTTTACGGCCATATGGCCGCCGTAGAGGCGAAATCATGAAGACAACCATCGAATTGCCTCTCCTGCCATTGCGTGATGTTGTGGTTTATCCGCACATGGTTATCCCGCTGTTCGTGGGGCGCGAGAAGTCTATCGAAGCCCTTGAGGCAGCGATGACGGGCGACAAGCAGATTCTTCTGTTGGCTCAGAAAAACCCTGCTGATGACGATCCCGGTGAAGATGCACTCTATCGCGTAGGTACCGTTGCTACGGTTTTGCAATTGCTCAAGTTGCCTGATGGCACTGTCAAAGTGCTGGTCGAGGGCGAGCAGCGAGGCGCTGTAGAGCGCTTCAGCGAAGTGGACGGCCACTGCCGTGCCGAAGTTTCCCTGATCGACGAAGTCGATGCTCCTGAGCGCGAGTCGGAAGTGTTTGTCCGCAGCTTGCTGTCTCAGTTCGAGCAATATGTCCAGTTGGGCAAGAAAGTCCCCGCTGAAGTCCTGTCGTCCCTCAATAGCATTGATGAGCCCAGCCGCCTGGTCGACACCATGGCTGCTCATATGGCGTTGAAGATCGAACAGAAGCAGGAAATCCTCGAGATCATCGATTTGTCAGCCCGGGTCGAGCACGTCCTGGCGTTGCTGGATGCCGAGATCGACCTGCTGCAAGTTGAGAAACGTATTCGTGGTCGCGTCAAGAAACAAATGGAGCGTAGCCAGCGCGAGTACTACCTGAATGAGCAAATGAAGGCCATTCAGAAAGAGCTGGGTGACGGTGACGAAGGTCACAACGAAATCGAAGAACTGAAAAAACGCATTGATGCTGCCGGCCTGCCGAAGGACGCCTTGACCAAGGCTCAGGCAGAGCTGAACAAGTTGAAGCAGATGTCGCCGATGTCCGCTGAAGCCACCGTAGTGCGTTCGTACATCGATTGGCTGGTTCAGGTGCCGTGGAAGGCGCAGAGCAAGGTGCGCCTGGACTTGGCTCGCGCTGAGGACATCCTCGACGCTGATCACTATGGCCTGGAAGAGGTCAAAGAGCGGATCCTCGAGTACCTTGCTGTACAGAAGCGCGTGAAGAAGATTCGCGGCCCTGTGTTGTGCCTGGTTGGCCCACCAGGGGTTGGTAAAACCTCCTTGGCGGAGTCGATTGCCCACGCCACCAACCGTAAATTTGTGCGCATGGCCCTGGGTGGCGTGCGTGACGAAGCTGAAATTCGTGGTCATCGCCGTACTTACATCGGTTCGATGCCAGGAAGATTGATTCAAAAGATGACAAAAGTGGGTGTTCGCAACCCGTTGTTCTTGCTCGATGAAATCGACAAGATGGGAAGCGATATGCGTGGCGATCCGGCTTCGGCATTGCTTGAAGTGCTTGATCCGGAACAGAACCACAACTTCAACGACCACTACCTGGAAGTCGATTACGACCTTTCCGATGTGATGTTCCTTTGCACCTCCAACTCGATGAATATTCCGCCAGCTTTGCTGGACCGGATGGAGGTGATTCGTCTGCCTGGCTACACCGAAGACGAGAAGATCAACATCGCTGAAAAGTACCTGTCGCCCAAGCAAATCCAGGCCAATGGCCTGAAGAAGGGCGAGCTGGAGTTCGACGCTGAGGCGATCCGCGACATCATTCGCTACTACACCCGCGAAGCCGGTGTGCGTGGCCTTGAGCGGCAGATTGCCAAGGTGTGCCGTAAGGCTGTCAAAGAGCATGCGCTGGAAAAACGCTTCTCGGTGAAGGTCACGTCCGACCTGCTGGAGCATTTCTTGGGCGTGCGCAAATTCCGCTACGGCCTGGCTGAACAGCAGGATCAGATTGGCCAAGTGACGGGCCTGGCCTGGACTCAGGTGGGTGGCGAGTTGCTGACGATCGAAGCGGCAGTGGTACCGGGCAAGGGTCAGTTGATCAAGACCGGTTCCCTGGGCGATGTGATGGTCGAGTCGATCACCGCCGCGCTGACCGTGGTGCGCAGCCGGGCGAAAAGCCTGGGTATTCCCCTGGACTTCCACGAGAAGCGCGATACCCACATCCACATGCCTGAAGGGGCGACGCCGAAAGACGGCCCTAGCGCAGGTGTAGGCATGTGCACGGCACTGGTTTCGGCGCTGACCGGGATTCCGGTTCGGGCCGATGTTGCGATGACCGGTGAGATCACTTTGCGTGGTCAGGTATTGGCTATCGGTGGCCTGAAAGAGAAGCTGCTCGCAGCTCATCGGGGCGGAATCAAGACCGTGATCATTCCTGAAGAGAATGTTCGCGATTTGAAAGAAATTCCGGACAATATTAAGCAGGATCTGCAGATTAAACCGGTTAAATGGATTGACGAGGTCCTGCAAATTGCGCTGCAATACGCGCCGGAGCCCTTGCCGGATGTGGCTCCCGAGATAGTTGCTAAGGACGAAAAGCGCGAGTCTGACTCTAAGGAAAGAATTAGCACGCATTAGTACACATAAGCCTGGGGAGCTTCCTTGACAGCTTTTTAGAGCCCTTGTTATAAAGCGGCTCTTAAGTGTCTGTAGGCCATTCAGCACTGGTTTTTGCTTTCACCAAAAAACTTAGAATCATACTCAAATAGATATATAAGGGGACTTAGAGTGAACAAGTCGGAACTGATTGATGCTATCGCTGCATCTGCTGATATCCCGAAAGCTGCTGCTGGCCGTGCGCTGGATGCGGTAATCGAATCCGTCACTGGCGCTCTGAAGGCCGGTGACTCTGTTGTTCTGGTTGGTTTCGGTACTTTCTCCGTAACCGATCGTCCAGCTCGCGTTGGTCGTAACCCACAGACCGGTAAGACGCTGCAAATCGCTGCTGCTAAAAAGCCAGGTTTCAAAGCCGGTAAAGCCCTGAAAGAAGCCGTTAACTAAGCTTCGTTCAAGCCTTTGCCCATCCGGATCGGGGTCATGCCTGATCTGGCAGCGGAGCGGTAGTTCTGCCGGTTGGAATGCCGGCTCACGCCGAGGGTCGCGGGTCCAACCCACGTCCGCTCCGCCAGTTACGAGAAGGCGCATCCTCGGATGCGCCTTTCTTCTATCCGGACTCTACCCACGCTCCACGGTTGCCTAAATCTTGAAGTACAACCGTTTCTGGGGGACGCATGCTGCAGAATATCAGGGACAATTCACAAGGCTGGATTGCCAAAACCATTATCGGTGTCATCGTCGCGTTGATGGCGTTGACCGGTTTCGATGCCATTTTTCAAGCCACCAAAACCAGCCAGGACGCGGCCAAGGTCAATGGTCAGGAAATCACTCAGAACGAGCTGAGCCAGGCCGTCGACATGCAACGTCGCCAGTTGATGCAACAACTGGGCAAGGATTTCGATGCCTCGCTGCTTGACGAGAAAATGCTGCGTGAAGCGGCGCTCAAAGGTCTGATCGATCGCAAACTGCTGCTGCAAGGTGCCGAAGAATCCAAGTTCGCTTTCTCTGAAGCGGCATTGGACCAAGTCATCCTGCAAACGCCGGAGTTCCAGGTCGACGGCAAGTTCAGCCCTGAGCGTTTTGACCAGGTGATCCGCCAACTGGGTTACGGGCGTCTGCAATTCCGCCAGATGCTGGCTCAGGAAATGCTGATTGGCCAGGTACGTGCTGGCCTGGCCGGCAGCGGTTTCGTGACCGATGCCCAAGTGCTGGCTTTCGCTCGTCTGGAAAAACAGACTCGCGATTTCTCTGCGCTGACCATCAAGGCTGACCCTGCGGCGGTCAAACTGACCGACGACGAAGTCAAGGCTTACTACGACGAGCATGCCAAAGAGTTCATGACTCAGGATCAGGTGGTTGTCGATTACCTCGAGTTGAAGAAGGCTTCCTTCTTTGACCAGGTCACCGTCAAGGACGAGGACCTGCAAGCTCTGTATCAGAAAGAAATCGCCAACTTGTCCGAACAGCGTCGTGCCGCGCACATTCTGATCGAAGTCAACGACAAGGTGAACGAGGCGCAAGCCAAGGCGAAGATCGAAGACATCCAGGCGCGTTTGGCCAAGGGTGAGAGCTTTGATGCGCTGGCCAAGGAGTTCTCTCAGGACCCGGGTTCGGCGAGCAATGGCGGCGACCTCGGTTACGCCGGTCCTGGTGTCTATGACCCAATCTTCGAGAAGGCGCTCTACGCCTTGAACAAGGATCAGGTTTCGGCTCCGGTGCGTACCGACTTCGGTTTCCACCTGATCAAGCTGTTGGGCGTTGAAGCTCCTGAAGTGCCAAGCTTCGCCAGCCTGAAAGACAAGCTGACCCGCGAGCTGAAAACCCAGCAAGTCGAGCAGCGTTTCGTTGAGGCGACCAAGCAATTGGAAGACTCGTCGTTCGAAGCCTCCGACCTGGCCCAGCCTGCGCAAGAGCTGAAGCTGACCGTCCACACCTCCGCACCGTTTGGTCGTGAAGGCGGGGAAGGCATTGCTGCCAACCGTGCGGTCATCCAGGCGGCATTCAGTCCTGAAGTGCTCGACGAGGGTGCAAACAGCACCGCCATCGAGCTGGACCCGGAAACCGTGGTGGTTCTGCGCGCCAAAGAGCATCGCAAGCCTGAGCAACTGCCGCTGGAAGGCGTAGCCACCAGCATCCGCGCGCAATTGGCCAAGGAGCACGCCAGTGCTGCCGCCAAGACCAAGGCTGATGAGTTGATCGCTAGCCTGCGCGATGGCAAGACACCGCTGAACAAGCCGGTGGATGGCCAGGCCTGGAAAGTCTCCGAAGCCGTGACCCGCGGTCAGGAAGGCCTTGAGCCAACGGTGCTGCAAGCATTGTTCCGCATGAGCAAGCCCGAGTCGAAAGACAAGCCGAGCTTCTCCAGCGTGACCTTGCCCAACGGCAATATCGTGCTGCTGCAGCTCAACGGTGTGAACGAGGCCGCTGCGCCGACCGAGGAAGAGAAGGCCCAGTACCGTCGCTTCCTGGCGTCCCGCGTAGGTCAGCAAGACTTTGCGGCCTACCGCAAGCAGCTGGAAAGTCAGGCAGAGATCAAGCGCTACTGATGGCTGCATCGAAGCGTTAAGGCGACAAATCAAGACCCCGTCCGTAAGGCCGGGGTCTTTTTTTTGTGCGCTTGAACTACAAGCGCCGCCGTTATTGGTAAGGGGAGGCAAATGCTAAATACCTCCGCAGGCATCAACGCAGTGCGGGGAAGCCTTGGCGCCGTGCGTTGATTGCCACCCCCAGCGCCACGAGCAACAGTGCGCCGACCACCCAGACAAACACCTGCACGCCTGGCCCCTGCAACAGGACGGCCCCGGCCACGCCACCGCCTGCGATTGCCAGGTTCCAGGCCGTCACCAGCATCGACTGGGCCGCGTCGGCGGAGGCGCCGGCGCTTTTCGCCAAGGCGGTTTGCAGCAGGGTGGCCATGCCACCGAACGACAGGCCCCAGATCGCCACTGCGCTGTATATCAACCAGGGTTGGCTACCCCACAGCGCCAGCACCAGCATGGCGGCGATAAACAGCCCGCAGCTGATCAGCACCAGCTCACGCAGCCAGCGATCGATCAACAGGCCTACCACCCAGATGCTCAGCAAGGCTGCCAGGCCAAAGGTCAGCAGCACCTGCTCGATTTGCCCGGCGATCCCGGCCGGCTCGAGGAAGGGCACGATGTAGGTGTAGAGAATGTTGTGGCCCAACACATACACGAAAGTGACGAACAGCACCGGCTTGATGCCGGGCAAGGCCAGCACACGTCTTAGCGGCAGGCGTTTTTGCGTGCCCAGGCCCGGGAAGTCCGGGACCTGCCAGCGGACCCAGGCGATCAGCACCAGGGTCAGCAGAGTCATGATCACAAAGCTCATGCGCCAACCCACGGCATTGCCCAGCAAGGTGCCGGCGGGTACTCCCAGGGACAGCGCCAGGGGCGCGCCGAGCATGGCCACGGCAATGGCGCGGCCTTGCAGTTTGGGCACGACCATGCGGCTGGCGTAGCCGGCGAGCAGGGCCCAGAGCAGCCCGGCGAAGACCCCGGCAAACAGGCGGGCCACCAGGGTCAGGCCATAGTGGGTGGAGAAGGCGGTGATGCTGTTAACCACTGCGAAGCCGCCGATGGCGATCAGCAACAACGGGCGGCGGCGCCAGCCTTGGGTGAGGATCACCAGAGGGATGGCCGCCAGCAGTGAGCCGAGGGCATAGAAGGTCACCAACTGGCCGATCAATCCGGCAGAGACGCCCAGGTCCCGACTCATCTGCGGCAATAGGCCGGCTGGCAGGGTTTCGGTGAGCAAGGTGATGAAGCCCGCGGTGGCCAGCGCCAACAGGCCGCTGAGGGGTAATCGATCGCAAGGCTGGTGGGCCAGCGTCGGCTGGTCGAGGGCATTAATGGGAGCGTTCATGAGCAGGTCCTGATCCTAGGTTGAAACGTCAGGCGCAGAGAGTAGGGCGCTGTTCATGGGCGAAAAATAGGCTAAGGTTCCGAACTTATCGGACACCCACGTCCTTAATCGATGAGGCACGCAATGGATTGGCTGGGCAGTATTTCGGTGTTTGTGCAGGTGGCGGAGCTGCGCAGTTTTACAGAGGCAGGGCGGGTGCTGGGGGTGTCTTCGTCGGCAGTGGGCAAGAGCATCGCCCGTTTGGAAGAGCGCTTGCAGACCCGTTTGTTTCATCGCAGCACCCGCAGTATTGCCCTGACCGCCGAGGGCGCCGGATTCCTTCAGCACTGCCGGCGCATCGTCGCCGAGGCCGAGTCGGCAGAGTTCGGCCTGTGCAACCTGTCCAAAAAAGCCCAGGGCAAGCTCCGGGTCAGCCTGCCCCAAGTCCATGGGCTGGTGATGCCGGTGCTGGCGGAGTTCATGGCCTTGTATCCCCAGATCGAACTGGACATCGACCTGACCGACCGCTTGGTGGACGTGGTTGAGGAGGGGTTCGACGTGGTGGTACGTACTGGCACTCCGAAGGATTCTCGGCTGATTGCCCGCAAGCTGGGGCAATTCCGCCTGGTGCTGGTGGGTACTCCCGGTTACTTCCAGGCCCGGGGTGTTCCCGAAACACCGGCCGACCTCGCGGCCCATGCCTGCTTGCGACACGTGTTTCACAGCACCGGCAAACTCGAGCCCTGGCCCTTGCGCAGTGGGCCCGAGGACGGGGAGGTGGTGCTGCCGACGCGTTTCACCAGCACCTCCATCGAGGCCGTGGACCATGCCGTGCGCAGTGGCCTGGGGATTGCCTGCCTGCCGGATTTCATGGTCTGCACGGCGGTGGTGGCAGGGACCTTGCAGTGTGTACTGGACGACTACCTGGAACATCGCGGCGACTTCTGGATCCTTTGGCCGTCGAGCCGACACGCCGCGTCCAAGCTGCGGGTATTTATCGACCACCTGTGCGCGCGACTTTTTCCGGCAACCGAGGGTCAGTAGACTTGTATGGTTTTTAAGACACTAATCCGCACGCTGTCGGGCGTCGATCTGTTGCACAATACGCCCCGGACCGTTTTTCTCAGGATTTTCGATGTTTAGATCATTTCACTTGCGTGTGACGGCGGTGGCTTTGCTGTTGGCGTCCGCCGGCTGTTCGTCACAGAAACCCGCTGTTTACGAGCATGAGAACTTCGACGACTCTGGCACCTTCTCGCGCAACTACCCGGTGAGTGACACCGCGTCCTGCGAGGCAGCGCGACGTGCGTTGCTCAGCCAGGGCTACATCATCACCAGCAGCGATCCGAAGTTGATCAGCGGCAACAAGAGCTTCCAGCAGACCGGCGAAACCCATCTGCAAATCAGCTTCAACGTGGTGTGTGCCCAGGACGGCACCGGCGATCAGCGTTCCACGGTGTTTGCCAACGCCCTGCAGGACCGCTACGCGCTGAAGAAGGTCAACAATTCCGCAAGCCTCGGCGTCGGCGTGCTGGGCTCGGTGTCGATGCCCATTGGCTCGACCGACGATTCCATGGTCAAGGTGGCCAGCGAAACTGTGTCGTCGGCCAAGTTCTATGAGCGCTACTTCGCCCTGGTGGAGATGTTCCTGCCTCAGGAAGTCAAGAAGGCCGCGCACATCGTCGAGCAGCCCAAGACCGACCTGGGTGTGCCGGAGCCCAAGGCGGCCGAAGCGCTTCCCGTTCCTGTCGCAGCGCCAGTCACGGCGCCGGCTCCGGCGGATGCTGCCGTGCACCCAGCCGAGGCCCCAGCCACCGAACCGGCAGCCCCTCAGCCGGTGTCGCAACCACTGACGCCACCGGTTGAGGCTGCGCCCATCGTGCCGGAATCCACCAGCGTTTCAGAGCCTGCCAGCGAGCCGGAGCCGGCCACGGAAAGCATCACGCCGCCGCCTCCCAGCTCCTTGCCGCCGCCCACCGAGCCGATCAAGGCCCTGCCTTAGTCCGCGTCGGCTCAGACCGTGACGGGATCGACTTTGTTGATGTCGATCCCATAGCGACTGATGGCTTCCGCGACTCGGCTGTAAGGCAGTTCACCGTCATCGGCCAGGGCCTTCAAGGCCGCCAGGACGATAAAGTGCCGATCCACCTCGAAGAAACGACGCAGGGTTTCCCGGGTATCGGACTGACCGAAACCGTCGGTGCCCAACGCCACGAAGCGCCGTCCCTCGACGAAGGGGCGGATCTGGTCGGCATAGATCTTCATGTAATCCGTGGCCACCACCACCGGGCCCACTTGGCCCTTGAGGCAGTCCTGCACATGGCTTGAGCGCGGTGGCTGTTCCGGGTGCAGCAGGTTCCAGCGTTCTGCGGCTTGCCCGGCACGGCGCAGCTCGGTCAGGCTGGTTGCACTCCAGACGTCGCTCGACACGCCAAAATCGGCCAGCAGCAATGCCCCGGCCGCCATCACTTCCCGCAGGATCGAACCGCTGCCCAGCAACTGCACCCGCGGCTGTTTCGGGTCGGGAGCGTCGTGGCCGTGGAGGCGGTACAGCCCCTTGAGAATCCCGTCCTCGGCACCTTCCGGCATCCCCGGGTGCGGGTAGTTCTCGTTGAGCAGGGTGATGTAGTAGTAGATGTCTTCCTGCTCGACATACATGCGCCGCATGCCTTCCTGGATGATCACCGCCAATTCGTAGGCGAAGGTCGGATCGTAGGCCACGCAGCACGGCACCAAGGACGCCATTACATGGCTGTGGCCGTCGTCGTGTTGCAAACCTTCACCCATCAGGGTGGTGCGGCCTGCCGTGGCGCCCAGCAGGAAACCCCGGGCCCGGGCATCGCCGGCAGCCCAGGCGAGGTCGCCGACGCGCTGGAAACCGAACATCGAATAGAAGATGTAGAAGGGCAGGGTCATCACCCCGTGGTTGCTGTACGCGGTGCTGGCGGCAATCCACGAGGAAATCGCCCCGGACTCGTTGAGCCCTTCCTGCATGATCTGGCCGTCCTTGCTCTCCTTGTAATAGCTCAGTTGCCCGGCGTCCTGCGGGGTGTAGAGCTGGCCGACGGCGGAGTGGATGCCGATCTGGCGGAACAGGCTTTCCATACCGAAGGTCCGCGATTCGTCCGGCACGATGGGCACCACCAGCTTGCCGATCTGCGGGTCCTTGAGCAGGGTGCCGAGGATGCGCACAAAGGCCATGGTGGTGGAAATCGCGCGCTCGCCGGTGTCCTTGAGCTGGTTGGCAAAAGCCTCCAGCGGCGGAATCGCCAGGGCCTGGCAATCATTGCTGCGGGCCGGAACATGGCCGCCCAGGCGACCCCGGCAACTGGCGAAATAACGCCCTTCGGCGCTGTCCGGGTCAGGTTTCAGGTAGGGCAGTTCGGCCAGTTGCTCGTCGCTGACCGGCAGGTCGAAGCGATCGCGGAAGGCCCGCACTGCGTCGGCGCCCATTTTCTTCAACTGGTGATTGATGTTCTGGCCTTCGCCGGCCTCGCCCATGCCGAAGCCCTTGACGGTTTTCGCCAGGATCACCGTCGGCTGGCCGGAATGGGCCACGGCGGCGGCATAGGCGTTGTAGACCTTGAGTGGGTCATGGCCGCCTCGGGAGAGTTTCCAGATATCGTCGTCGGAGAGGTCAGCCACCAGTTCCAGCAACGCCGGGTATTTACCGAAGAAGTGTTCGCGCACATAGGCGCCGTTCTGGGACTTGTAGTTCTGATAGTCGCCGTCTACGCACTCCATCATGCGCTGGCGCAGCAGGCCGCTGCGGTCCTTTTCCAGCAGGGCGTCCCAGCCGCTGCCCCAGACCACCTTGATCACCTTCCAGCCGGCCGCGCGGTACAGGCTTTCAAACTCCTGGATCACCTTGGCGTTACCGCGCACCGGGCCGTCCAGGCGTTGCAGGTTGCAGTTGACCACGAAAATCAGGTTGTCGAGCTTTTCGCGCCCGGCCAGGGAAATCGCGGCCAGGGATTCCGGCTGGTCCATCTCGCCGTCGCCGAGGAAGGCCCAGACCTTGCGTCCCTGGTGCTGTTTCAGGCCGCGCAGCTCCAGGTAGCGCATAAAGCGCGCCTGATACGCCGCAGTGATCGGGCCCAAGCCCATGGACACCGTGGGGAACTGCCAGAAGTCTGGCATCAGTCGAGGGTGCGGGTAGGAGGAGATGCCCTGGCCGTCGGCTTCGCGGCGGAAGTTGTCCAGTTGCGCGGCGCTGATCCGGCCTTCCATGTAGGCCCGCCCGTAGATGCCCGGCGACGAGTGGCCCTGGATGTACACCATGTCGCCGTCGAAGTGCTCGGTACGGCCGCGGAAAAAGTGATCGAAGCCGACGTCATAGAGCACCGCCGCCGAGGCGTAGGTCGCGATATGCCCGCCCACCCCGGAATGCTTGCCGGCGCGCAGCACCATGGCCATGGCGTTCCAGCGGATAAAGGCGTTGAGCTTGCGCTCCAGTTCCAGGTCGCCGGGGTAGGGCAGTTGGCGCTCTGGGGCAATGCTGTTGATGTAGGGCGTGGTCACGCGGCCATGGAAGTCACCATGGCGGGCCACGTCGAAGTCCAGCAACTGGTCGATCAGGTAATGGGCCCGCGGGCGCCCTTCGGCGCTCAGCACCGACTCGATGGAGTCAAGCCATTCGCGGGTTTCCTGTGGGTCGTGATCGAGGGTTGCACTGTTGTTCTGGGTCATGCCGGGCTCCAGGTTGAGCAGGTTGCCAATGCGCAGATCCTTGTGGGATCGAGGGGCGTGGCGCACGGATAAAAGTAATTGCAATTGCAACTACATGGCCGAATCTATCCCGCCATGCGCTACTATTGCAACCTTTCTTCAATCCCTCGGATGGTGTGGCATGTCTTCAAAAGAGCCTGATGTGTGGTTCCGTTTTGTCCGGGCTCACAGGACGGTCATCCGTGAAATCGAGCGCCGACTGGCCGCTGCCGAGTTGCCGGCCTACGCCTGGTACGACGCCTTGTGGGGCTTGGAAAGCGGCCCCGAAGGCACCCGGCGCATGCATGAACTGGCCGATGTGTTGGCGATCGAACGCTACAACCTGACGCGGCTGGTGGACCGCCTGGAAAAGGACGGCCTAGTCGCTCGTTCGCGGTGCGACGGCGATGGTCGTGCGGCCTTTGTCAGCATCACTGACGCGGGGCGCAACCTGCGCAAGAAGATGTGGAAAATCTACGAAAGCACCGTCGACGAGCTGTTTCTTTCCCAGTTGGAGCCCGAGCAGAAACAGGGGTTTGCCGACGCCCTGGAGCGCACTGCAAACCTGGCCCGGGCCTCGGGCCAGGAAGCCGCAAAACGCTGAGGCGCAAGCCGTCATCCGAGGCGGTAACGCTGCAGCGCTTGCTCCACTGTCACCTGGGGTAGGCGTTGTTCATCGGCCAGGGCCTTGAGGGCCAGCACGCTGATCCAGTGGCGTTGGGGCGCAGCGCCTCGACGCGGGTCGGTGCTCCCACCCAGGGAGTCGGCACCGATGGCGCTAAAGGATGACTGCACAAAGGCCCTGAGCTGATCCGCCACACTTTGCCCGTAGCCGGTCACCGCCAGCACCGGGGCTTGGCTGTCCCCCAGGCAGCGCAACAGGTGGCTGTCGCGCTTGTCGAGGCACGGGTGCAAGCGGTTCCAGCGTTCTGCACTGGCCGCTTCCCTGGCCAGTCGCGTGTAGCTCGGGCAACTCCACAGCTGCACCGCCACGCCCCATTCTTCAGCCAGCAAGATGGCTGCTTTACGCACTTCGGCAAAGGCTTGCCCGGCACCCAGCAAGCGTACCTGGCAGGTGCTGTCTGCAGGGCCGTATTGGGCCACCTGGTACATGCCCTTCAAGGCCGCGCGACGTTGTTGTTCGTCCAGGGCCGGGCCGTTGTGGCGATCATGCAGGGCCAGGTAATAGAACCCCGGGCGGCCCTCCACATACAGCGCCTGCAACGCCTCCAGCACAATCGCCCGAGCCTCGTCGCCGGACGCCGGGTCGAAGGGCAGGCACTCGGGGTTACTGGCCAGCCACAACGGCAGCGAAGGCTCGGCCCCTTTGGGCCAGGGCGAGGCCAGGGTTTCGCTGGCGTTGCATAAAATGCCCCGGCGCGTGGCTTCCGACGCCAGGGCGCAGAGCTGAGCCGAAGAACTGGCACTGTGCAGATACAGCAACGGCTTCTCGCTGCGATCCCGGGAAAACCACAGCGGCCAGGCGCTGATGCGGGTGGTTGGGCCTGCCTCGCCGTGGTTGCGGATGACCCAAGCCTGGTTGGCCACGCGTCGGTCCAGCTCCAGGGTGTTGGCAATCTCCATGACCGTGAACAACGGCGAGCCGGGGTCGCGTCTTGCGGCCAGCAGGGTCTCGATGCAGGCCAAGGCCGCCTGACCGGTACGAGTGGTGGTGTTGAGTCGGGAGGGGATGGAGGCAGTCATGTGTGCGCCGTCTAAGAATCCGAGGCGCCCACCCTAGCGGAAGAGTGAATATAATTGCAATTGCAATGATTGCAGTTGCATCAATTGCAACTTTGTTAAATTTTCTGTCTGGAACGACGTTTTCAGTTGTAAGGCCAGCGGTTTTTGGCGCATATTTTTTCTGTCACCTTGGCACTTTATGCTGAAGGTGCAGGTCAACAAGAACAGGATTATTCATTCGATTTAAAAGGACGATGCAATGGACGACTATCAAGAAGAGTTACTGGAGTACCAGGCGTTCGAATTGGACCCGCTGGAACCCGCAGACGACGCCACCGAGCTTTAACGCCGGTGGCGTTTTTTTTTAGGCCGATTGCCGGTGGCTGCGTCGAAACTCACCGGGGGTCTGGCCGGTCCAGCGCTTGAAAGCGCGTTGAAAGGCCTCGGCTGAGGCAAACCCCAGCAAGTAGGCAATCTCTCCGAACGCCAGTTCGGTGTCTCGAATGTAGGTCATTGCCAGGTCGCGCCGCGTGTCGTTGAGCACCGCCCGAAATTGTGTGCCTTCCTCGGCCAGCTTGCGACGCAAAGTCCAGGTCGGCAGTTTCAGGCGTGCCGCCACTTCTTCCAGGTCCGGTTCCCGGCCACCATTGAGCAAAGGCCCCAGCAACTGAATGATGCGTTCGCGCAGGCTGCGGGTGCGCGTCAGTTGCTCCAGTTCTCGCTCACAGAGTTGCAGCAGGTGGCGCCAGGTGCTCGGGCAGTGTTCGGGGTTGCGCTGGGCCAGGCTCGCCAGGCTCAGGCGCACCTGGTTCTGCTCGGCGCCAAACTGGATCGGGCACTGGCCCAGCACGCTGTAGGCCTCGTGATAATCCGGCGCCTGGAATTCGATGTCGATGCGTTCGGCGGCGATGGGCTGCGTGCTCAGGCTGGACAGTTGTTGCAGCCAGCCAGCGAGGATGGAATCCACCACAAAGCGGTTGTAGGCGTTGTACGGGCTGATGGAATAAAAGCGCAGCCAGGCGCCTTCGGCGTCTTCGTGAAAACTCGACTGGCCCCGGTAATTGGAGCCGTACAAGGCTTCGAAACGGGTCAGGCAACGGGCCGCTTCGCGCACCGTGGGCGCCTGGGCGGCGGTGACCCCGGCGAGCCCGGCCTGACTAAGGCGGCTGAGGCGGCCCATGCGCAGGCCCAGGGCCGGGTCGCCGGTGAGTTGAATCGCGCCGTGGCCCAGGCGCATGTAACGGGGGATCGACAAGCGCGCCCCGGCTTCCCCTAGGCGCGCCCCATCCAGCCCGTATTGATCCAGCAAGGGCAGGGGGTCGATACCATGGCTACGCACAGCGTCGGCCAGGCTGTGGACGAAGCCCACCGATAAATCGCCCAGGCGCATCGGCTGTGGCTTCATGGCCTACAACCAGATATTCAGCAAGCGCGCGCCACGGGCGTTGCCGTCGGCGTAGGTCTGCCCGTTGCTGTTGATAAAGCCCTGGCCGGCACTGCCCTGGTCCCAGAACTGGCCGCGCAGGAACACGCTGACCCCGGCCGTGGCCAGGCTGCTGGGTACGCGGCTGGTGAGGGTCAGGCGATGCCAGGCTTCGCCCTCGCTGACTTCCCCTGGCTTGAGGCTGACTTCATCGGGGCTGGAGGCGCTCTTGTAGCCGCGCCAAGGCTGGTCCCACACCTCGCGCCCGAGGACGAAGGCCGGTACGGCCACCAGTTGTGCCCCTTGGTCATTGAGCTTGCGGTAGTTGTCCGGGTACCAGCTGTCGCTGCCGATCAGTACGCCCAGGCGCCCGGCCGGGGTGTCGACGACTTGCAGGGATTGCTCGGTGTCGGGGCGGATAAACCCGCGCTCGTCGAAGGTCGGGTAAAGCTGGCGCTGGGGCTGGCCGATGGGCAGCCCGTCACGGTCGAACACCAGGGTGCTGTTGTACAGCGCACCACTGCCGATCTGCAGTTGGCCCTGGTTGACCACCGGCTCTGGCAGGACGATGGAGCCGGCCACCAGGGTCACGCGAAATTCCTTGGCCAGCCCGCCGAACAGCTGCTGATAGTCCTTGGCCATTTTCTTGGCTTTCATCCGTAGGTGCGCGTCGTCCACCCGGCTGTCGCCCTTGGCGGTGATCAGCGCCCGCAGGAAGCGCAGGGGATTGCTCACCGCCAGCCAGTTCATCGCCTCTTTGAGGTTGGCCGCCTGGTACAGCTCGTTTTTCTCGCCGCTGACCATCAACCAGGTGCCGACGTGTTCCGGCAGGACGACGATGGTTTTTTCATTCAGCAGGCCCTGTTCGCGGGCTTGCTGCAGGTAGGCCGCCAGCTTGCGCCGCAGGCGCTCGGGGCTTTGGTAATCAGTGGGGAACAGCTCGGGCTGGATGCCCAGCAGGTTGCCGTGGTCGGCGGGTATGCCTTGGTCCAGCGCCAGGTTGATGCGCAGGTCCGACAGGTAATGGGCCTCGGGGCGGTCCCGGGTCCACAGCCCGTAGCTGGTCAGGGCGGCGAGCAGGGCCAGGGTCAAGGTGCAGTACAGAAGTTTGCGCATGGGGAGACAGTCAGCGGCCAGGTGCAGGATTCGTCGACTAGGGTAGGGCGCGCGTTGGCGCTTGCCAAGGGTTGCTGCGCATTTGGATCAATAAGTTGTCAGTTACGGTCATTGAGCGCCGGGTGCCCGGCTCTTAGGCTGTCGAGCATGACTGATGGAGGCCGCAGAGCTTCCGCACTTTCCGTGATTGCTTGATGTGGAGTAACACCATGGCTGCCGCACCTTACCCGCACTTGTTGGCCCCGCTGGACCTGGGTTTCACCACCCTGCGCAACCGCACCCTGATGGGCTCCATGCACACCGGGCTGGAAGAGAAACCCGGTGGTTTCGAGCGCATGGCTGCCTACTTCGCCGAGCGTGCCCGCGGCGGCGTGGGCCTGATGGTCACCGGCGGTATCGGTCCCAACGAAGAGGGCGGTGTGTACTCCGGCGCCGCCAAGCTGACCACCGAGGACGAGGCGCTGCAACACCGCATCGTCACCCGTGCGGTGCACGAGGCCGGCGGCAAGATCTGCATGCAGATCCTCCACGCCGGGCGTTATGCCTACAGCCCCAAGCAGGTAGCGCCGAGCGCGATCCAGGCGCCGATCAACCCGTTCAAGCCCAAGGAGCTGGACGAAGAGGGTATCGAAAAGCAGATCCGCGACTTTGTCAGCTGTTCCAGCCTGGCGCAGAAGGCCGAATACGACGGCGTGGAAATCATGGGCTCCGAGGGTTATTTCATTAACCAGTTCCTTGCCGCCCACACCAACCACCGCACTGACCGCTGGGGCGGCAGCTACGAGAACCGCATGCGCCTGCCGGTGGAAATCGTCCGCCGGGTGCGCGAGGCGGTGGGCCCGAATTTCATCATCATCTTCCGCCTGTCGATGCTCGACCTGGTGGAAGGCGGCAGCACCTGGGACGAGATCGTACTCCTGGCCAAGGCCATCGAGCAGGCCGGCGCCACCCTTATCAATACCGGCATCGGCTGGCATGAAGCACGTATCCCGACCATCGCCACCAAGGTGCCCAGGGCCGCGTTCAGCAAGGTCACGGCCAAGCTGCGGGGCGAAGTCGGGATTCCCCTGATCACCACCAACCGCATCAACACCCCGGAAGTGGCCGAGCAGATCCTCGCCGAGGGCGACGCCGACATGGTGTCCATGGCGCGACCGTTCCTCGCCGACCCGGAGTTCGTCAACAAGGCCGCTGAAGGCCGTGGCGATGAGATCAACACATGCATCGGCTGCAACCAGGCCTGCCTGGACCACACCTTCGGCGGCAAGCTCACCAGTTGCCTGGTCAACCCACGGGCTTGCCACGAAACCGAACTCAACTACCTGCCGGTGCAGCAGATCAAGAAGATTGCCGTGGTCGGTGCCGGTCCGGCGGGCCTGTCCGCCGCGACGGTGGCGGCCGAGCGCGGGCACCAAGTGACCCTGTTCGACTCGGCCAGCGAGATCGGTGGCCAGTTCAACGTTGCCAAGCGTGTGCCGGGCAAGGAAGAGTTCTTTGAAACCCTGCGCTACTTCAAACGCAAGCTGCAAACCAGCCATGTCGAGCTGTGCCTGAATACCCGGGTCGATGTGGCGCAGTTGGTGGCGGGCGGTTACGACGAAATCATCCTGGCCACGGGCATTGCCCCGCGCACCCCGGCGATCCCGGGGGTGGAGCATGCCAAGGTCCTGAGCTACCTGGACGTGCTGCTGCAACGCAAGCTGGTGGGGGCCAGCGTGGCGGTGATTGGTGCGGGCGGCATCGGCTTCGACGTCTCCGAGTTCCTGGTGCACCAGGGCGTGGCCACCAGTCAGGACCGCGAGGCGTTCTGGAAAGAGTGGGGCATCGATTGCCAGCTGGAAGCCCGTGGTGGTGTGGCCGGGATCAAGGCTGAACCCCATGCGCCGGCGCGTCAGGTTTTCCTGTTGCAGCGCAAGACCTCCAAGGTCGGCGACGGCCTGGGCAAGACCACTGGCTGGATTCACCGTACCGGGTTGAAGAACAAACAGGTGCAGATGCTCAACAGCGTCGAGTACCTGAAGATCGACGACGCTGGCCTGCATATCCGTATCGGCGAGAACGGTGAGCCCCAGGTGCTGGCGGTGGACAACATCGTGATCTGCGCCGGCCAGGACCCGCTGCGGGAGCTGCAGGAAGGCCTGTTGGCCGCCGGGCAGAATGTGCACCTGATCGGTGGCGCCGATGTGGCGGCGGAACTCGACGCCAAGCGTGCCATCAACCAGGGTTCGCGCCTGGCCGCCGCGTTGTAAAAGCCGTTTGCGGCAGAGGCCAGGCCCCATGCAGCCTGGCCTTTTTTTGCGCTGACGCTGAGCCACAGCCCGGCTGCAGCGGGTGTTTGGCCGTTTCGGCCGCGCTGTTAGACTGCCCGGCCCTGTGCTTGCGGACCTCTGAACGATGCCCATTCCCGACGCCTTTGATTGGTTGCCCAGCGCTCCATTGCAACGCCTGCAACTGGATTGGCTGAGCCAGGCCGATGTCGAGGTGGCGGTGCTGCGCCTGGACCTGATCGACCCGCTGATCTCCGGTAACAAGTGGTTCAAGCTGACCGAGCATTTGGCCGCCGCTCGGCGTGCCGGGGCCCAGGGCGTCATCAGCCTGGGCGGTGCCCATTCCAACCATTTGCATGCCCTGGCGGCTGCCGGCCAACGGTTTGGCTTTGCCACCGCCGGCCTGCTGCGCGGTCATGAGCAGGACACGCCCACCGTGCAGGACCTGCAGCGCTTTGGCATGCGCCTGCATTGGCTGGGCTATGGCGGTTATCGCGCCCGGCACGCGCCGGATTTCTGGACGCCGTGGCAGGCGCAGTACCCGCAGTGGCAAGCGGTGCCCGAAGGCGGCGGGGGCTTGCTCGGGGCCCAAGGTTGCCGACCACTGCTGGATCAGGTGCTCGAGCAATTGGTGGCGCTGGGCTGGGACGATTATCACGGCTGGTGGCTGGCCGCCGGCACTGGCACCACCCTGGCGGGGCTGGTCCTGGCCGAAGCCGGGGCCCATCCGGTGTATGGCGCCCTGGCGGTGCCGGATAACCACGGGGTGGCGCAGCAGGTGGCGGCCATTGTGCAGCAGGGCAATGGCCTGATGCCGCGCTATGAAATGTTCGACAGCAGCCGTGGCGGCTTTGCCAAGGTCGACCCGGAGCTGCTCGAACTCATCGCCCAGAGCGAGGTGCAGAGAGGCATGCCCCTGGAGCCCCTCTACACCGGCAAGGCCTTGCTGGCGCTGCAGCAGCAGGTTCAGCTGGGCCGCTTTGTGGCCGGAACACGCCTGGTCTTCGTCCATACCGGCGGCCTTCAAGGCCGCCGGGGTCTGGGTTTGCCGGCCCGGGACTAGCTGCGCTTGGGGAGCATGCGTTGCAGGGTGTTGTCGCGCATAAAGTAGTGGTGATAAAGCCCGGCCAGGGCATGCAGGCCAATCAGCCAGTAGCCGATGGTGCCGCCCAGTACGTGCCAGCCTTCAATCTGCTTGGCCAGTGATTTGTCCTCGCCGATCAACAGCGGCAGGTCGATGCCGTAGAACATCACCTGATGGCCTTCGGCACTGGTGATCAGCCAGCCGAGTATCGGCATGCCGATCATGAACAGGTACAGCGCCCAGTGCATCAGCTTGGCCAGCCACTGTTGCCAGTCAGGCGGCGTGGGCAGGATTTTCGGAGCCACCCCCAGGCTGCGGGCGAACAGGCGCAACCAGACCAGCAGGAACACCGTCAGGCCGAGCATGAAGTGGGCTTCCTTGATCAGGGTCCGGCCGCCGCTGCCCTTGGGGAAGATGCCGCGTAATTCGATGCAGGCGTATACCACCGCCAGTAGCACCACCATCAGCCAATGCAGGGCGATCGACACGCTGCTGTAGCGCGTGTCGGAGTTTTTCCAGGGCATACGGGACATCCTCAGTCATCAGGTCGGTGACCTCCGTTCTTGGACGACGGAGTGCTTTAACTGTAATCCTGTTTTGCCCGGTTTGCCTGAGGTGGGTCAGGCTTTTATCCGCGTGTTCGGTCCCCGTTTCAGGGGGCTTTCGATAAAAAAACGGCGGGCCCGAAAGGCACCGCCGTGGTGGCTGTTACGGCCTGGTGGATCAGTTGCCCTGGGGCATCTCGCCCTGGGCCAGGCGCCGGTTGATATCGCTGATCACCTCGGACAGGTCGCTGATGGTGTCGATCAGGTAATGCGGGCGCGAACCGGCGAACAACCCGTGGATGCGTCGACGCTCGCTGGCCAAGGCCTCGCTGTCCAGGGCGCGGAAGTCTTCGTAGTTCAGTCCCAGGGCGTTGCCCGAGCAGGTCAGGGCCACGGTCCACATCCCCGCGCGGCGCCCTTCGAGGATGCCCGGCACGGTGTCGTCGATTTTCACGCAGGCGGCGACATCGTCGATGCCCAGGGCGATGACGTTGGCCAGGGCCTGGGCCGGCCATGGGCGGCCGTTGGGCACTTCATCGGTGGCCACCACATGGTCGGCGGTGTAGCCGTTGCGGGCCGCCAATTCCACCACTTTGTCCATCACCTGTTTGGGGTAGCCGGAGCAGGAGCCGATCTTGATCCCTTGTTCACGCAGGTGGGCGATGGTCTCCAGGGCACCGGGGATCAGTGCCGAATGCTCGGCGATTTTTTCGATTTGCAGCGGCATGAAGCGCTCATAGATCGCGGTCACGTCGTCATCGGTGGGCGTGCGGCCGAACGCCTGGCGATAACGCTCGGCCACTGCCGGCAGGTTGCACAGGGTGCGGATGTGGTCCCATTTGCCCATGCCCATCGGCCCTCGGGCTTCCTCGATGGAAACCTGGACATCGAATTCGCCGAAGGCCTCGACAAAGATCTGGGTTGGGGCGAAGGAGCCGAAGTCGACCACGGTGCCGGCCCAGTCGAGGATGGCGGCTTGCAGTTGGCGGGGGGTGTTGTAGTTCATGGCGAAAATCCTGTTGGGGCCCGGGCAGGCCCGTGGCAATCAATGGGGAGTAGGCCCGGATCGCTGAGGCATCAGCGACGGCGGGGCTTGGGGTGGCTCAAATGTCGATGACTTGCAGTTCGCCCAGGGCGTCGGCGATGGCGTTGACGGCCGCGAGCATCTCGGCCTGGGTCACGTGGCCAATGCAGCCGACCCGGAAGGTGTCGACTTCGGTCAGCTTGCCCGGGTAGAGGATGAAACCCTTGGCCTTGACCCGTTCGTAGAAGGGTTTGAATTGGTAGTGCGGGTCGCGCGGGGCGTGGAAGGTGACGATGATCGGGGCCTGGATCGCGGCCGGCAGGAAACTGCGAAAACCCAGGCCGCTCATGGCGTCGAGCAGGGCCTGGCAGTTGTCGGCGTAGCGTTGGTGGCGTGCCGCCAAACCGCCTTCTTCGGCGTATTGCAAAAGAGCTTCGTGCAGTGCCGCCACCACATGGGTGGGCGGCGTGAAGCGCCATTGGCCGGTCCTGGCCATATAGTTGTGTTGGTCATGCAGGTCCATGGCCAAGGAGTGAGAGCGCCCAGCCGCCTGGGCCAGCGCGTCTTGGCGGGCCAATATGAAGCCCATGCCCGGCACCCCTTCCAGGCACTTGCCGGAGGCGGCGATCAAGGCGTCGAAAGGGACTTTTTGCGCGTCGATGGGCAAGGCGCCGAAGGAACTCATGGCGTCGATGATCAGGCGTTTGCCGTGGCGGGCGACAACTTCGGCGATCTCCGCCAGGGGGTTGAGGATGCCGGTGCTGGTTTCGCAATGGATCAGCGCCACGTGGCTGATCGTCCCATCGGCGCCCAGCAGGCGGTCGACATCGGCGGCGCTGGTGGGCTGGTCTTCGGCGGTTTCGAATGTGCAGCAGGCGCGGCCCAATACCTCGCAGATTTTCGCCAGGCGCTTGCCGTAGGCGCCGTTGATCAGTACCAGGACTTTGCCGTCCCGGGGCACCAGAGTGCCGATGGCGGCCTCCACAGCGAAGGTGCCGCTGCCTTGCAAGGGCACGCAGTGGTGGCTGTCGGCGGCGTTGGCGATGGCCAGCAATTGTTCGCAGAGGCTGGCGGTCAGTTGGTTGAAGCGCTCATCCCAAGAGCCCCAATCCACCATCATCGCCTGACGGGTGCGGGCAGAGGTGGTCAAGGGGCCGGGTGTAAGCAGGATGGGCGCGGTGTTACGCATGCTGTGTCCTCGCAAGGGATGGGCTGAAGCTACGAGGCATACGTTGCAGTTTGCGTTTCTATCAATCAAATTGTTTGTTGTTATGCCAATCATAAGTGAGGCCGATAGCTATGAACCTGTTCCAACTCCGGGCGTTCGATGCCGTGGCCCGTGAAGGCAGCTTCACCCGGGCCGCCGCACGGCTGTTTATCAGCCAGCCGGCGGTGACCGGGCACATCAAGGCGTTGGAAGAGCACTACCAGATCACCTTGTTGCGGCGCACTGCGCGGCGTGTGGAACTGACCGAGGAGGGCATCAAGCTGGCGGCCATTACCCGGGCCATGTTCGGCCTGGCGGAAGAGGCCCAGGCGTTGCTGGAAGCCAACCGGCAATTGCTCACCGGGCGCCTGGAAGTGGCAGCGGACGGCCCGCACCTGGTCATGCCGATGCTGGCCAGGCTGCGGGCGCTTTACCCTGGGGTAACCGTCAACCTGCGCTTGGGCAATGCCCAGGAAACCCTGGCGGCGCTGCTGTCCGAGCACGCCGATGTGGCGGTGTTGACTGAAGTGGAGCCACGCAAGGGCCTGCATCTGCAAAGCCTGGGAGCGTCGCGGATCTGCGCCCTGGTGCCTCTGGGGCATGAGTGGCTGGCCGAACCGGAGGGCATTGCCATCGAGCAACTGGACCAGGTGATCATGGTCCTGCGCGAGCCCAGTTCCATTACCCGGCGCACGTTCGATGGCGCCTGCGCGCTGGCCAAGGTCCAGCCCCGGGTCCTGCTGGAACTGGACAGCCGCGAGGCGGTGACCGAGGCGGTGGCGGCCGAGTTGGGGGTGGGCATCGTCTCGTCGGCGGAGGTCAGCCACGACCCGCGGGTCCGCGCCGTGCCGATTCGCGGGGAGGGTTTGCTCAACCAACACATGATGGGTTGCATCGAACGGCGCCGAGACCTGCGGCTGATCCAAGCCTTCCTGGCCCTGGCCCCTCCACCCACGTAGGCGTGGGCTTGCCAGCGATAGCGCCCGCAGGACCACCATCGCCGGCAAGCCGGCCCCTACATGACAAGGGCTGACTTTTTGGTCGATTGGTGCCCTGAGGACGTATAAACTTGCCCATCGCGTCGGCCAACATCTAACTCGACGCCATAGATCAAGAGAGTGAGTAATGGGCGCACAGTGGAAGGTTAAACACAAAGAAGCAGCAGCCAACGCCAAGGGCAAGATCTTCGGCAAGTTGGTGAAAGAGATCACCATTGCTGCACGCAACGGCGCAGACACCGCCACCAACGCCCACTTGCGGCTGGTGGTCGAGCAGGCGAAAAAAGCCTCGATGCCCCGTGAAACCCTGGAACGGGCGATCAAGAAAGGGTCGGGCCAGCTCGGCGAGACCGTGCAATACCATCGCGTGACCTATGAAGGTTTTGCCCCCCATCAGGTGCCGCTGATCGTTGAATGCGTGACTGACAACATCAACCGTACCGTGGCGGAAATCCGCGTGGCGTTCCGCAAGGGCCAACTGGGCGCTTCGGGTTCGGTGTCCTGGGATTTCAACCATGTGGGCATGATCGAAGCCTCGCCAGACACCCCGGACGCCGATCCGGAACTGGCCGCCATCGAAGCCGGTGCCCAGGATTTCGAGCCGGGTGAAGAGGGCGCGACCCTGTTCCTGACCGAGCCTGCGGACCTCGACGCGGTGCAGAAGGCATTGCCTGAGCAGGGCTTTACCGTGTTGTCGGCCAAGCTCGGCTACCAGCCGAAGAACCCGGTCAGCGGCCTGACCGATGAGCAGATGGCCGAAGTCGAAGCCTTCCTCGAAGGCCTGGACAACCACGACGACGTGCAAGACATGTTCGTCGGCCTGGCCGGTTAAGACCGAAACTCGCCAGCAAGCTCGCTCCTGCACACTGCTGTAGGAGCCAGCTTGCCGGCGAAGCTGTTAGAGCGCCGCCAACCCCCGCGCCACTTGCACAAAATCCGGTCGTGCCAGCACCTCCGGCTGACAGCATTGCTCCACCAGCGTCTGCAGCTTTTTCCGCTGCTCCTCGGCCAGCGACCCATCCCCACGTTCCAGCAACTCCTCCAGCAAGATGCCGAAGGCACGCACTTCCAGGCGTTGCAGCGCACGGGTGTGTACGGAGTCGTTCTGGGCATGGAAAGCGGCCGCGCCGAAATCCCCCAACAGGCAGTCGCCCTGTTCATTCCACAACAGGTTATGGCCGTAAAGATCGCCGTGGGTGATGCCCTGTGCGTGCAAGTGGGCACCCACCGAGGCGACGCCACTGGCCATGCGCAGTATCACCTCGGCGTTGTAGCGTGCGTCGGCCGGGTAGATGTCCCGGGAGCAGGAGTCCAGGCTCGGCAGCCCCGCCAGGTTGCGATAGCTGGGGTCGATCAACTGCATCACCAGGCCGTTTTGTCCGTCGGGGTGATCGGCAATACGGCCCTCGACCCGAATCAGGTTCGGGTGCAGCCCAGCGCTGACGCAGGCGTTCATTTCATGCAACGGCGAGCCGTCGCTGGTCATTTCACCCTTGTACAGCTTGACCGCCACCGGGCGCGCCGGCTGCTGCGCCGGTTGCCACTGGGCCTGGTAAATCACCCCGGATGCACCTTCGCCCAAACGCTGCTGCAGGGTCAGTTCGGACCAGGCGATACAGGCGGTGGACGCCAGGGCCTCGGTGCCCGCCTCTGATTCCAGTGGGTTGCCCGCGTAGGCCAGCCACGTCAGGCGTGGCAGGGCCAGGAGAAACGGCGGCAGTGCCCGCAACTGGTTGGCGGCGATCCGCAGCAGCTCCAGGCGGTGGCACTGGCTCAGGCTCTGGGGCAGGGCACTCAGGCGGTTGCCGGAAAGCATGAGTTTTTGCAGCAGCGGGCGCCGGCCCAACTCCTCTGGCAGTTCGCTGAGGCGGTTGTCGGTCAGGATCAGCCAGCGCAGTAACGGCGGCAGGGCTTCGGCGGGCACCCGTTCGATCTGGTTGGCCTTGAAGCCGATCATGCTCAACTGCGCACATTGGCCCAGGCAGGCGGGCAGTTCGGTAAAACGGTTGTCGGAGCAGAACAGGATCCGCAGGTGCGGCAGGCGATGCAGGTCATCGGGCAGGCTGCTCAGGGCATTGCCGCTCAGATTGAGTACTTCCAGGGAGTCGGCGAGGTCGAAGATTTCTCGCGGGAACTGCGTCAGCCCGCAGGACAGGTCCAGGCGCTTGAGCCCGGTCAACTGGCCGGCTCGCAATTGGGCAAGGGTGTCGGTCAACGCGTCAGCACTCGTCAGGGGCGGGCGGGGCCCGCAAAGGGCCGCATGATAACGGCTGGGGCGGGCGCCTGCTCAGCCGATCGACGTCTGCGGGCCGACTTCCCGTAGCTGGCCCAGGCGGCTGCGGGTGCGCGCCAGGTCAATGGCATCGCCGCCGAGGCTTTCCCGCAGGGGCAGTTCGCTGATCAGCACCAGGTGTTTGTCCTGGTCGTAGAGCACGTCGATCAGGTTGATAAAACGTTGCTGGGTGGCAATGGGGCAGTCGTCCAGGGCGGGCAGTTCGTCGATGATCCAGGTGTCAAAGCGCCGGCTCAGTTCCAGGTAATCCATCACCGCGGTGGGTTGTTCGCACAGGTCGGCGAACTCGAAACGAATGCTGCGCTGCTCGCACTGGCGGGCCCGTAATTGCCGGGCACCGACCTCCAGGGCTAGGGCGGGGGCGTGGCGCTCCGGCAGTTGCAAGGCGCTGCGCTGGGCCGCGCTGCCCGGCCAAACGTACTGGCCCTGGGTAAAGAGTTGCTGGTTGTGGGAACGGGCCTGGCTGCGGTAGTCATGGGGGCCGCCGACTTCCATCACCTGCATGCGCGCGTTGATCAGGTCGATCACCGGCTTGAAGCGCGCGTGATACAGCGGGTTGGGCAGCAGCCCCTCGGGGGCGTAGTTGGAGGTCACCAGCAGCAGGATGCCGCGTTGGAACAGGGCCTTGAACAGGCGGGTGATCAGCATCGCGTCGCCGATGTCATGCACGTGAAACTCGTCGAAACACAGGACCCGGCAGTCGTGCAGCAGCTCATCGAGGGTCGCCGCCAGGGCGTCTGTTGCCTGGCGATGGCGGAACATGCCTTGGTGCAGTTGGGCGAAGAAGTCGTGAAAGTGCAGGCGCTGTTTCTGCGCAATGGGCAGGGCGCGGAAGAAGCCGTCCAGCAACCAGCTCTTGCCCCGGCCAACGGCGCCATACAGGTACAGGCTCTGGATTGTGCGCTGGCCTTGCAGCAGGGCGTCGGCCTGCTGGGCCATGCACTCGATCACCCGCATCTGGCTGTGGCTCAGGGTGTACCCCTGGTCCTGGGCCTTGTGGCGAAAGTAGTCGTGGATCACTCGACCGGAGCCGCTCGGGCGGCGCGCAACCTTGCCGAGCAGGCGGCGCCAGCGTGATTGAACCTGTGCAGGTTTTGGCGGGAAAGCGGCCAATGGTGGTTACCCCAATTATTCCAGGCCGCTCACCTTGAAAGCGGCGTGACAATTTAACCAATAGAAAAGCCGCGGGCCAGTGATCTCTGACGTTCAGGGTGGCCAGCACTTGCTGGATTTTTCCTTTAATTCGTCAGATTAAGGCGCTAACTGGCGGTTTTCAGCAGGGTTGCTAACCTGATTTCTGCAAATGTTTCTCATAAGGATTGGGGCCTTGAATGGATGTAAGGGGTGGGCAGTCATGAGCGCCTTGCTCAGCGCAACGGCGGGGGCCGCGGATTTGCAGGTGCAAGTCCGGGTCGACGTGATGCGTGGCTGCCAACTGGTCGGTCAACAGCGCGAGGCGGGTATCGAGCAGCTCGGTACCCTGGATTTCGGCAGCACCGCGCGCCTGGACGAGCCCGCAGGCCCCTTGGGCGCAGCGCTGGCCAGTGACCGCCAGCCACGCCTGGAATGCAACCCCGACACCCCTTATCAAATGCGTATCGACGGCGGCCTGCATGGTGGCGTCGGTGAGGTGCGTTACCTGGCCAGCAACCAGTCGTCGAGCAAACCCATCCCCTATCGCCTCTACCAGGACCCGGCCCGGCGCATTCCGCTGCCGGTGAATGTGCCGGTCAGTGGGCGGGTGCCGGATTCCGGTACGGTGGATTTGCCGTTGTACGGGCGTATTGAACCCCTGGCCGAGATCCCTCGGGCCGGTGGCTATTCCGATGTATTGAAAGTGACCCTGACCTGGTAAGGCCAAGGTCGTGAATGCTGCCGCGGTGGAACCGGGCAGGCCAAGGAAAACCGTTCATCGTGGGCGGTTCGTGTGGGAGTCCTGATGGAACTGGGATGGGTGCTTTGAACAGCAAGACCTGGACGATGCTCGCCCTCGGGTGGCTGTGGCTGTCGGTGGATACCGCGCAGGCTGCAGTCGATGGGCAGATCCAGGCGCGCCTGGTGATCACGGCCAGTTGCCAGGTGACCAGTGGCGACAACGCGTCCGGCAGCCCGATCACCGACCTGGGCATGCTCAACTTTGGCCAGCAGGGCCCGACCTGGGTCAATCCCATCAATGCCAACCTCAGCAGCGGCAGCGAAAGCCAGGTGCAGGTTGCCTGCAACTCCTCGGTCACCGGCTTCACCGTGACCATCAATGGCGGCCTCAACGGCGACGGCACGACCCGACGCTTGAGCAACGGCCGTCAGACCATTCCCTATCACTTGTTCGTCGATGCTTCCGGTAGCGACAGCTACAGCATCGGCCAGCAGCGCAATTTCGCAGTGAGCAGTGGTCGCCGGATCCCCATTCCGGTGTTTGGCTCGGTGGTCGCGAATACCCGCGCGATTCCGGCAGGGGTCTACACCGACACCCTGACCATCACGCTGGATTGGTAAATCACAAGAGGACACACATCATGCACGCGCTTGTATCCAGGATTGGCTGGTCAGTATTGAGCTTGGCCATGGCCTCCACAGCCAACGCCGCCACCACGGTCACCGGGCAGATCAGTTCGACGCTGATCCTCACCAGCAGTTGCCAGGTCAACGGAGTGGGCGGCAGCACAGGCTTGAACTTCGGGGCCTTGAACTTCGGCACCGCCAACTCGCTGTTCACCACCGCCACTGGCCAAGTGCTGGGCGGCGGTGGCGGTGCGCTGTCGATTCTGTGCTCCAGTGGCACGTCACCGTCGCTGACCATCCAGGGCGGCAGCAACGACGGCAAGTCCACCGGCGGCACCCGTGCGCTGTTCGACGGCGTGGCCAATTATGTGCCTTACGACCTGTACACCGACTCTGGGCATTCGCAGATCGTGGCGATCAACGGGGTGATCAACCTGGCGCCGAGCACCGGGGTGGCGCAGACCGTGAACCTCTATGGCCAGGCGGTGGGCAAGGCGGGGTTGCCGGCGGGGACCTACACCGACACGGTGTCGGTTCAACTGACCTTCTGATGCCATGGCCCGCCACGCTGGTGTGCTGCTGGCGCTGATCTGTGCAGGGGCCTGGCCGACCTGGATTTCGGCGGCCACCAGCCAGAGCTTCCAGGTCAGCGCCACCGTCACCGCTGGGTGCCTGGTGGTGGGCGGTGTCAGCAACTACGGCAGCCTGGCGTTCGGCAGCCAATCGGCGCTGTCCACCAGCACGGTGAGAGTGGCGCTGACCGGGGGGGTGCAGTTGCAGTGCACGCCAGGGGTGACCCTGAACATGACCGTCGACGGCGGGCAGTACAACAGCAGTGGGCGGCACATGCAGCTCAATAGCGGCACGGCACGGGTGGCGTACCAGTTGTATCGGGATGCGGCCTACAGCCAGAGCCTGGGCATCAGCCAAAGCGTGGCGGTGGCTTACAGCGATGCCAATAACATCAGCCTGCCGATTTACGGACAGGTGCAGTTGCCGGGCAATCAGCCTGGGGGGACTTATAGCGACGTGCTGCAGGTGCAGCTGTCGTGGTGATGGGGCGATTCAATAACAAGCCGGCAGGCAAACAAGGAGTAGTCGTATGCATTTACCTTTGCGAGGCCTGTGGACCCTGGGTTATGGGGCACTGCTGGGGTTGGCGCTGGGAGCCTCCACGGCCCAGGCGGCCAGCTCGGTACTGATCTGGCCGATCGACCCGGTGCTGGAGGCCGATCAGCAGGCCAGTGCCTTATGGCTGGAAAACCGCGGCACCGAGACCGCCAACTTGCAGATCCGCGTGTTTGGCTGGAGCCAGAGCGGCTTTGCCGATCAGTACCAGAACCAGCGCGACATCATTGGCAGCCCACCGGTGGCAAAGATCGAGCCCGGCCAGCGGCAACTGGTGCGCTTGACCCGGACCCGTGACGTGCCCCCCGGGCAGGAGTTGGCGTACCGGATCATCATCGACGAGATTCCCTCGGCCAAGCCCATTACCCCGGAAGGGGACGCCAAGAGCGCCGCGGCCATTCGCTTCCAGATGCGTTACTCGGTGCCGTTGTTTGCCTATGGTGCGGGGCTCTGGAGCAAGGCCGACACCACCCGCCAGCGCGACCCCAAGAGCGCCGGCGTGCCGCAGTTGAGCTGGCGCAAGGTGGCGGTGGACGGCAAGGCGTTTTTCGAGCTGCGCAACCAGGGGGCGGTGCATGCGCGACTCACCGATGTCGCCTTCCAGCAGGGTGGGCAGACCCGGCCGTTGGCCCAGGGGTTGTTGGGGTATGTGTTGCCTGGGGCGGTGATGCGCTGGCCGGCGCCTGAAACCCTGGTGGGCGAGCCCAACCTGCAGCTACGGGTCAACGGTGCGCCACAGGTGCAGAGCTTGCCGCCTTCGCCGTGATCGACGGGCTGATTGCCGCCGGTGACGGCATCAACGCTAAGGCGCCTGTTTGGGAGTGATAAAGGCGGATGCGAGCGGGTTGACGCACGCGCCTTGGGATGGAGATGTCCATAGATGGACTTGGACCCGTCATGAGCCAGGATTCGGCTCGTCGTTTTCGGCACTTGCAAGGCCTGCTGGCCGGCCTGTGGGGCTTGCTGCTGGCCCAACCGCTCCAGGCTGGCGAATTGCCTCCACCGCCCAGCAGCCTGGAGTCGGTCGCCGATGCGCAGTTGTTTCTGGAGCTGGTGATCAATCAGATGAACACAGGACGGGTGGTGGCGGTGGAGCAGCGAGCGGGGCAGTTGTTCCTGCCGGTGCAGACCCTGCGCGACAGCGGCATGAAGCTTCCGGAAGGGCTGGGCGCCGAAGTCGGTCTGGACAACCTCCAGGGCCTGCACAGTGAGTACGACAGCCAGGGGCAGCGCTTGCTTTTGGAGGTGCCACCGGACTGGCTGCCGGAGCAGTTTATCGGTAACCGCCAGGCGTACCCCCGAACCCCGGCCCTCAGCAGTTTCGGGGCGTTGCTCAACTACGACCTGTACCTCAATGACACCGATAACGGTGGCACCTACCTGGCGGCCTGGAATGAGGTCCGGCTGTTCGACAGTTGGGGCACCTTGTCCAACACCGGGCAGTACCGGCAGACCCTGTCCGGCATCGAGGGGGCTTCCCTGAACAATGGTTACCGGCGCTACGACACCACGTGGCGCTATTCCGACGACGAGCGCCTGCTGACCTACGAGGCCGGCGACCTGGTCAGCGGCGCCTTGCCCTGGAGCAGCTCGGTGCGCCTGGGCGGTGTGCAGCTGTCGCGGGATTTTGGCGTGCGCCCGGACCTGGTGACGTACCCCTTGCCGCAGTTTGCCGGGGAGGCGGCGGTGCCGTCCTCGGTGGACCTGTTTATCAATGGCTACAAGTCCAGTAGCGCCGAGTTGCAGCCGGGCCCCTACACCCTGACCAATATCCCGTTTATCAACGGCGCGGGGGAGGCCGTGGTCGTGACCACTGACGCCCTGGGGCGACAGGTCTCGACCACGGTGCCGTTCTACGTCACCAGCACCTTGTTGCAGAAGGGCCTGACGGATTTTTCGGTGGCCGCTGGCAACTTGCGCCGCGACTACACCCTGCGGGATTTCGGTTATGGCCCGGGCGTGACTTCCGGCAGCCTACGCTATGGCCTCAGCGACAACCTGACCCTGGAAGGCCACGCCGAAGCCTCGGACGCCCTGACCCTGGGCGGGCTGGGGGGCAACCTGCGGCTGGGCAACTTTGGCGTGCTCAATACGGCCTTCAGCCAGAGCCGCTTCGACGGCAGCAGTGGGCAGCAATTCAGCATTGGCTACCAGTACAGCAGCCAGCGCTACAGCGTGGCCTATCAGCGCATGCAGCGCCGCGATCAATACGCCGACCTGACGGTGGTCGATAGCGCCTACACCAGCCTCAGCCAGCGCAGTGAGCAACTGACCCTGAGCCTCAGCCTGGACAGTTACGGCAGCCTGGGCGCCGGTTATTTCGATGTGCGCGCCGCCGATTCGAGCCGCACCCGGCTGGTGAACCTGACCTGGAGCAAGCCGCTGTGGCACAACAGCAGCTTCTATCTGTCGGCTAACCGCCAAATCGGCGAAAGCCAGTGGGCCATGCAGGCGCAACTGGTGATCCCGTTCGATCTGCACGGCAGCCTGAGCCTGGGCAATGAACGCAGCAAGAGTGGGGAAAACCGCCAGCGGGTCAACTTCAGCCGGTCGGTGCCGATCGAGGGCGGGGTGGGCTACAACCTCGGTTACGCCACGGGCGACGGCGCCGATTATCACCAGGCCGACCTGACCTGGCGCCTGCAATCGGTGCGCCTGCAAGCCGGCGTCTACGGCACCCGCGACGCCGAGACTCGTTGGGCCGATGCCAGCGGTTCACTGGTGTGGATGGACCGCCAAGTGTTCGCCGCCAACCGTATCGACGATGCCTTTGTGGTGGTCAGCACCGATGGCTACAAAGACATCCCCGTGCGCTACGAAAACCAATGGGTGGGTCAGACCGACAAGAACGGCCACTTGCTGGTGCCCTGGAGCAGCGCTTATTACCGGGGCAAATACGAAATCGACCCGCTCAACCTGCCGGCCAACGTGCGCAGCCCGAATGTCGAGCAGCGGGTGGCTGTGCGCCGCGGCAGCGGTTACTTGCTGGAGTTTCCTCTGACCCGAGTGATCGCCGCCAGCGTGGTGCTGGTGGATGCCCAGCAACGGGAGTTGCCCCTGGGCAGCACCGTCACCCATGAGCAGAGCGGGGTGCGCACGGTGGTCGGTTGGGACGGCTTGGTCTACCTGGAAAACCTGGCGGCGCACAACAGCCTGGTGGTGAGCCTGGGCGACGACCAGCAGTGCCGGGTGCAGTTCGACATGGACCTGGAACAGCAGCAGGTGCCGTTGATCGGCCCGCTGGTCTGCCAGTAGTCAGGGTTACACCACGTGCAAGGAGAGTGAAACGTGAACAGGTTCAAAGGATGGCGACACGCAGCGTTGGGGCTCTCGGCGATGGTCCTGGCGGCCGAGGCCCAGGCCTTGTGCACCACGGTGAGCACGACCTCGGCGAACTTCGGTACGGTCAGTTCGATGCTGGTGCGCAGTACTTCGCAACCAGCCTCCACCACCAATGCCGGGTTGAGCTGCACCGGTTCGCTGCTGAGCCTGCTGACCACAAACGACCACTTCTACGCCACCATCAGCTCCACCACCAGCGGCCTGGTCGGGCCCACCGGCGATGTCATTGGCTACACCCTGTACGCCAACAACAGCACCAGTTATCCGATTACCCGGGGCACCCCGTTCGACTTTGCGCGCAACTCGATCATCGACCTGCTGGGTCTGTTGGGCAGCAGCACGGTGGCCAAGACCATCCCCATCTACATGGGCTCGATTACCGGCAGCAATGTGGCGGCGGGGGTCTACACCGAGAACCTGAGCATCTTCTGGAACTGGAACTATTGCTCGGGGATCGGCGCCCTGGGGGTTTGCCTGGGGCGGGACGTCAGCAGTGGCACTCAGAACCTTACGGTGAACATGACCGTGTCCAATGATTGTTTGATCACCGCGCCCAACATCAGTTTTGGCAGCGCCCCGGTGGTTAGCGCCTTTGCCACGGTCACCGGGCAGACCATCAGCCTCAACTGCACCAAGGGCAGCGCCTACACCGTGGGCCTGAGTGACGGCCAGAACCCGGTGAGTGTGGGGGGGCGCCGGCGCATGGTGGCCAGCGGCAATTACCTGGCCTACGACATCTTCAAGAGTGCCGGCACCACCCGCTGGGGCAGCGTCGGCAGTGCCCGTCGCGCCAGTAGCGACGCTGAAGTGTTCCCAGGCAATGGCTTGGGCAACGGCAGCCAGGTCTTCAACTACAACGCGCGGATCTACACCGACCAGGCCACGCCACCTGCGGGCACCTACTTGGATAACGTGGTGCTGGACGTGGGCTTCTAAGGCCCCGGCGAGGGCAGCCGGGTTCAGAACTTCAAGGTGCGCTGCAGCTTCTCGGCCACCGGCGAATCGGCCGGGCTGACCATCGCGTAGTTGTAGCCGCTGTCAGACCAGTAATCGGCCTGCAACTCGCCGTCCCGGCGGCTGCCCCGTGGCAGCAGGTTGTTCTGCGGGCCAGGCGGGCGGATATAGAAGCTGATTTTGTCGCCGCTGGGGCCTTCATACAGCACCATCGCCGCAGGCCCTTGTTCGGTACTCATTAAGCGCCCGCTGACGGCTTTGAAGCCAGCCTCTTGCAGGTCCGGCAGGCGCTTGGCCTGGCTGAAGTAGCGGTCGAGCCAGGCCTGCATGGCGTCGTCGTCCTGCACCTTGAGGTCGGCCGGAAGGATCTGCTGCTGGGCGAACAGGCGATAGGCCTGCAGGGCATCGGTCATGGGGGGCACGGCGCCGGCCTGGGTCAGCCCCCGGGCCTGCCAGCCGCTGAAACCACCCAGGCTGACGGCGAGCAGCAGCACCGCCGCGCTGGCCAGGTAGCGCCGGGATTGGCCTTGCCGGCGCTGGCGCAGCTGTGTGGGGTCCAGTTGTGGGTTGGTCGGCTGTTGCAAGGCCCCGGCCAGGGCCGCTCGCAGTTGCTGAGCGTCGCGCTGCCAGCCCTGGACCTGGGCGGCCAGTTCCGGGTGAGCGGCCAGGTAGGTGTCCAGCAGGCGTCGGTCGGCCTCGTCAAGTCGATGGTCGACGTAAGCATGCAGGTCGTGTTCGCTGGGGGGCAGGTTGATCATTTGAGTCTCCGCAAGGCGGGGCGGGTGATTTCGCCGTCGCTGAGTTGGCGCAAGGCTTGGCGGGCGCGGGACAGGCGTGACATCACCGTGCCGATGGGCACTTGGAGGATGTCGGCGACTTCCTGGTAGCTCAAGCCTTCCACCGAGACCCAGAGCAGCAGGGCGCGTTGTTCAGTGTTGAGTTGGTCGAAGGCGGCCAGGGTCGACTGGGCAATCACCGTGCGCTCTGCTGAAGGCTGGGCGTCGTCGCGGCCGCGAAAAAACTCGAGCATGCGTGCGTAGCGCCGGGAGCGGCGGTGGGCATCGAGGAACTGGCGGTACAGGATGGCGAACAGCCAAGCCCGTAAATCCCCCGCTGGGCGTTTATCGCTCCAGCTCGACAACGCCCGCTCCAGGCAGGACTGGACCAGGTCGTCGGCGCTGCTGGCATTGCGGCTCAGGGACAGGGCAAAGCGCCTGAGCCTCGGGATCAGGGGGCGCAACTGTTCGTCGATTTCGTTCATGGCTGCCTGCAGGTTCGTGGCCAGTCTCTACGCTGGACTAGGAAGACGCCGGCGCACGCAGGTTATTCCAGCCCTCGGAAAATAAACATCGAGTGCCGGGAATAAAGCCGTTCGGGGTGCGTCTGACCGGTTCTTTCCACCTGCGGCCCATGGCCCTGGAGTTGTTCATGGTAGATCACTCATCACCGCCGGCGCGGCCGCCGCTCAGTGCCGCCAGTACCATGCTGCGCCTGGCCGGGATCGCCCTGGTGGTCGCGGCCGTGGTTGCGGCCATGGCCTATGTACGCGGTAGTTTCGACCCGCAGCGGCTGACGCCCAAGGCGTTGGTGGATGTGCTGGAAAAAAACAACGGCGTGCACCCCGGGTTCCGCCGTAATCATGCCAAGGGCGTGTGCGTGGCGGGGTATTTCGAGAGCAGTGGCGAGGCCCGGGCCTATTCCCGGGCCCAGGTGTTCAGCGAGTCGCGCACCCCGGTGGTGGGTCGGTTTGCCTTGCCCAGCGGCAACCCCTATGCCCCGGACAGCAGCGTGCCGATTCGCAGCCTGGCATTGCGCTTTCTCCAGGCCAATGGTCAGCAATGGCGCACCGGCATGAACAGCATGCCGGTATTCCCGGTGGGCACGCCCGAAGCCTTCTTCCAGCTGCAACAGGCCAGTTCTCCCGACTCGGCCACCGGCAAGCCGAATCCGGCCAGTGTGCCGGCGTTCTTTGCGGCGCACCCTGAAGCCGCGCCGTTCCTGCAATGGGTCAAGGGCGCCAAGCCGTCGGCCAGTTATGCCACCGAAACCTATAACGGCATCAATGCCTTTTACCTGGTGAACACCGCAGGCCAGCGCCAGGCGGTGCGTTGGAGCGTGGTGCCCCAGGCGGTGGATGGGCTCGGTGTCAGCGCGCCGCCGGGGGCCGACTTTCTGGCCCAGGACCTGACCCAGCGTCTGGCCGCCGGGCCGCTGCGCTGGCAGTTGAACATCACCTTGGCCGAGTCGGGCGACCCCACCGATGACGCCAGCAAGGCCTGGCCCGCCGAGCGCAAGACGCTGAATGCCGGGACCCTGGTGCTGCAAAGCACCCAGCCCCAGGACAACGGTGCCTGTCGGGACATCAACTACGACCCGCTGGTGCTGCCCAGCGGCATCGAAGGCTCCGACGACCCCTTGCTGGCCGCTCGTTCGGCGGCGTATGCCAGCTCTTATCTGCGTCGCACGAGTGAGGTCAGCCAATTACCTGCCGCCCAGGAGTCCCGCCCATGAGCCCCCAACCGACGTCTTTCGCCCCTTTGGCGCGGCTGCTGCATTGGCTGATGGCGCTGATGATCATCGCCATGCTGTTTATCGGCGCCGGCATGGTCACCTCGGTGTCTGAACGCCACGAGTGGCTGCTGCACCTGCACAAGCCTTTGGGGATTGCCATTCTGTTGCTGGTCATGGTGCGCCTGTTCGTGCGTTTCTCTACTCGGCAACCGCCGTTGCCCGCGGACTTGCCCGCTTGGCAGGTCCTCGCGGCCAAGGCGTCCCATGTGCTGCTGTACGCCTTGATGGTGATCTTGCCGTTGCTGGGCTGGGCGATGATCTCGGCGGCAGGGGACCCGGTGCTGCTCAGCGCCACCTTGCAGTTACCGTCGATCCTGCCGGCCAATGCCAAGGTCTTTGCCTGGCTGCGCCAGGCCCATGGTTATCTGGCGTACCTGTTGTTTTTGACGGTGCTGCTGCATTTGGCCGCGGCCTTGTTCCATAGCTGGGTACGACGCGACGGGGTCCTGAAGAGCATGCTCCATGGCAAGGATTGAGCGTGGCCGGCGCTTGCGGGGTTAATCGGCGCACAGCGGCGTGCGTCGCGGCGCCAGGCTCCACCACCAGTACAGCAGCGCGCTGATATTGATCAGTGCGCCCAAGGTGCAGACGCCCGTCCAGCCGGCCCGGGCATACACCAGCGTGGCGGCAATCGAGCCGCCGGCGCTGCCCAGGGAATAGAACAGCATGTAGGCCGCCGCCAAGCGGCTCTGGGCCTCGGGGCGCACGCTGTAGATCAGGCTCTGGCTGGTGACGTGCACGGCCTGCAAGCCCAGGTCGAAGGTGATGACCCCCAGCAGCAGGGCCCACAACGAGGACGTGGTAAAGGCGATGGGCAGCCATGAGGCCAGCATCAGCGCCAGGGCCAGGCCGCTGGTCCACTGCGCCCAACCGCGATCCGCCAGGTGACCGGCACGGGCCGCCCCTAAGGCACCGGCGGCGCCGGCCAGGCCGAACAGGCCTATTTCAGTGTGGGACAACGACCATGGCGCTGCGCTGAGGGGCAGCACCAGCGGGGTCCACAACACGGTGCCGGCAGCAAAGATCAGCATCGCCAGCACGGCCCGGTCGCGCAGCACCTTCTCTTGCCGAAATAATCCCCACAACGAACCAATCAACGGCCCATAACCACCCACCACGGGCGCTGGACGGTGATCGGGCAGGACCCGCCACAGCGCCAGGGCCATCAGTAAGGTCAGCCCGGCGGACAGCAGGTACACCGAGCGCCAGCCGCCCAAGTCGGCCATGGTTCCGGCCACGGTGCGGGCCAGGAGAATACCCATGACGATGCCGCTGGTGACGGTGCCGACCACCTTGCCCCGTTCGCCCGGCGCGGCCAGGTTGGCCGCGTGCGCCACCAGCACTTGGGTGACCACCGCCAGCAGGCCGTGCCGGCCATGCCCAGCAGCAACCCGGTCGCGCTGGGTGCCAGGGCCACCACCAACAAGGCCAGCACCGACAACAGCATTTGCACCACGATCAGGCGCCGCCGATTGAGCAGGTCGCCCAGGGGCACCAATAACAACAGGCCCAGGCCGTAGCCGACCTGAGTCAGGGTCACCACCAGGCCAATGGTCGAATGGGGTATGCCCAGGCTCTGCGCCATGGCGTCGAGCAGGGGTTGGGCGTAATACACATTGGCTACGGCCAGCCCGCAGGCCATGGCGAACAGCAACACCTGCACGGTCGGCAGGGTGCTGGTGGGGCTGGCAAGGGCAGGGGATTGCGAGGGCATCGAAGGCTCCGGACGTGTGGTTGCTTTATGAAACCAGTTGTACGGTAGTGAGGCTGGTTTTATATTGCAACCACTTTCCCTGTTGTCATCAGCGAGCCCCTTCATGGTCAAGCGCACAAGCCTGCAAGGCGCCGAATGCCCGGTCGCCCGTTCACTGGATGCCATTGGCGACTGGTGGTCGCTGTTGATCATTCGCGATGCATTCGATGGGATTCGCCGTTTTGGCGAGTTCCAGCGCAACCTGGGGATGGCCAAGAACATCCTGGCGGCGCGTTTGCGCACCTTGGTGGCCCACGGGATTTTCCAGGTGGTGCCGGCCTCCGATGGCAGTGCCTATCAGGAGTACGTGCTGACGGAGAAGGGCCAGGGCCTGTTCCACTTGATCATCGGCTTGCGCCAGTGGGGCGAACGGTTTTTCTACGAAGAGGGAGAGGCCCACTCACGGATGGTCGATCGTGAACGGGGGCAGCCGGTGCAGCCCCTGGAGTTGCGCTCGGCGGACGGGCGCCTGCTGGGGCCGCAAGACTGTCGGCGAGTGGCCCCGGAGTAGCGCTCGACCGCGGGTGGCGAGCCCGCAGCCGCTGGCGCGGGTCAGCGCAGGGTGGTGACGATGTCGGCCAAGGTGCTCAGCACATCCTTGCCCAGTTGCATGGAGCGTTTGCCGGACCAGCCCGTGCTCGGGTTGGGGTGGTCATCGTGATCCTTGAAAGGCATTTCCAGGGTCAGGGACAGGCAGTCGTAGCGTTGTCCGACGCTGTTGCAGGCCAGGGTCATGTTGGCGGCGCCCGGGTTGTCGCGGGGGTAGCCGTGCACGGTCTGGAAATCCCGGGTCTGGCGCTTCAAGTGGCTACGAAAGTGCTCCTCGAGTTGTTCGATCCGGGGCGTATAGCCGGGGTTGCCTTCGCTGCCGGCGGTGAACACGTGGGGGATTTCTTCATCGCCATGGACGTCGAGGAACAAGTCCACGCCGTACTTTTCCATCTGTTGCTGGACGAACAGCACTTCCGGGCTGAGTTCGGCGCTGGCGTTCTGCCAGGCGCGATTGAGGTCCTGGCCCATGGCGTTGGTGCGCAAATGCCCGTGGAAGGCACCGTCCGGATTCATATTGGGCACCAGGTACAGGTCGGCACTGGCCAGGAGCTTTTCCATCTCCGGGTCGTCCTGGCGTTGCAGGCGTTCGATCACGCCTTCCATGAACCACTCGGCCATGTGCTCGCCGGGATGTTGCTGGGCGATGATCCAGATGGCACGCCGACCTTCGCCACCGCTGCCTTTGCGCAGTAGCTGGATGTCCCGGCCTTCGACGCTTTTGCCGCAGGCCAGCAACTCGGTACCGGCCTTGTTCAGCGCCTGCTCGATCAACCAGTCATGACGCCCGCGGCTGTAGGGTTCGAAGTAGGCGAACCAGGCGTGAGTCTGGCTGGCTTCCAGATTGAAGCGCAGGGCATCGCCTTCGAAGATCGTCGGCACGCGAAACCAGTTCACGTGGTCGTAAGAGGCCACGGCTTGATATCCGGTCCAGGCTTTGTTGTAGGAGGATTGGCTGGCGTTGCTCAGGCGGAACCAGTGTTCCTGGCCCACATGCAGGCCACTGGCCTTGAAGTGGAACCACTGGAAGTGCGGGCTGCGGGTGTCGGGCCTGATGGCCAGCAAGGCTTGTAGCGGGTTGCTGATGTCCAGTACGTCGATATTGCCGCTGTCGAAGTCGGCAGTGATGTGCAGGCTATTTTGGGTCACGGTCATCATTCCTGGATTAGGGTGATTGTGACCGTCAACTCTACACACAAGGCAGGGTAATAGAAGGGGGGCGTCGTCCTTGACGCGAAAGCAGCTTAGAGGCTATGCGATTGATTCTCAAGTGCTGCTTTGGAATTCTTGGGCTTTGGCGACGGGCGTTCTCTTGCAATACGACACTCTTTTGCTATCATCGCCGCCACCAAATTCAGCTGCACCCAGACTTCATTAGCCTGAAGCCAAGCCAGAAAACTGGCAAAAAAAAAAGACCCGGCAAAAAGCCGGGTCAAAAACCGTGATTAGCCTGATGAGGAGATAATCCAAGAGTCCGACCTAAGGTCCCTTGGGTTATCAACTGATCTCGCGACCAGTTGCTTGCAATAATAATCATTATCATTTGCAAGTCAAATGTTTTTCCCCGCCTTTCGGAAATTTATTTTCCATTCCCCATTTTCACTGTCTCGATTTCAGTCGGCTGACTTCGTTCTGCCGTGTCCGGCCTTTCAGCTCGATTCAAAACGCTGACTCTCCAGGGACTTGTCCACCAGGGCTTTGGCCAGGTCGACCATGTGCATCACCGAGAGCGCCAGATCGCGAGACGTCCCCCGCAGGTTATCGGCGGCGCTATAGGCCGTGGCGGCCGCGCAGCGCAGCAGATCGGAAGCCTGGATCATCGCTTCCTCGTGGCTGACGCTGTGCCTGATCTCGAAGAGCCTGTTGTCCTTGCCCTGTTCGGTCATCGCCGGTTTCAAGTAATAGTCCATCGCCCGACGTGCTGCCTGGCTGCCTTTGAGGGCGCTGAGCTGGCCGTCGTTTTCCAGTTCAGGCACGTCTTTGCTGCTGGTATTCATCTCGTCTTCTCCCTTGTTGAGATCAGGATGGAGGGCCGATCGATGTTAATACTTATTGTAATTGTGACGAGATTTCAAATACTACAAGTTGTGTGTTGAGGGTGGAAATACACAACGTATTGTTCCGTCCATGGATAAATGGATCGAGTTGGTCAAGACCAACATGAAAGACCGCAAGGTCACGCAGGAACAACTCGCAGAGCGTCTGGGCATGTCCCAAGGCGGCATCGGTCATTGGCTGAGCAAACGTCGGCAGCCGAAAATCGAAGACATGAACCGGGTTCTGGATGCGATCGGCATGGGCTTTCTCGAGGTTGCCCTGGTGATCCGCGAGAAGTCGCTGGTGGGCGATGACGGTGAGCCCGCGGCGCAAGACCTGGCGCCCGTGCACAAATACAATCCCTACTTCCGCTACCCGGTCAGCGACTGGCGCGCCGCCAGTGAAGTGCGCGAGGCCGAGCAGGCAGCCTACGTTCACGAGCGCTATGAGCTCTCGGATTATCAGGCCCAGGGCGCAGCGTTCTGGCTGGTGGTTGTGGGTGACGCGATGATCGCGCCCAGTGGCGTCAGCATTGGCCAGGACATGTTGATCCTGGTGGACCCGGCCGTGGCGGCCGAGCCCGGAAAATTGGTGGTGGTGCAGTGCCCCGGCAGCGCCGAGGCGATCTTCCGCAAATGGGTGCAAGAAGGCGAGCAGCATTACCTGGTGCCGCTGAACCCCACGTACCCCAAGATGCTCTACAGCGATGAGTGTCGAATCATTGGTGTGGTTGTACAGGCGACCGCGAAGTTCTAAGCGCTGAAAAGGACCGTCCCCCTCACTGATGGGGACGGTCCTGCTGTTTCAGGCGCCGTTATTCCAGCTCGACCAGAGCACTTCCCTCACTGACCATTTCGCCTTCCTGGCAATACAACGCCTTGACCACACCCGCCTGTGGCGCACGAATGCTGTGCTCCATTTTCATGGCTTCAAGCACCACCAACTGGGTGCCGGCTTCGACCTGTTGGCCGGCGGCCACGAGGATGCGCACGATGCTGCCATTCATTGGCGCGGTGAGGCCGCCTTGCTGGCTGTGGCTGGCCTCCACGGCTGCGATGGGGTCGTAAGCGCTGATGCTGCGCATCTCCCCCTGCCAGTGCAGATAGAGGGTGTCGCCCCGGCGGATGGCCCGCTGTTGGCGCCGCACGTCCGGGCGCGCTTCTCCTTGTTCTGCCTCATGCTGCTGGAGCTGCGCGTCTGCGCTGCTGAGGCTGACGGCCTGGTCCTGGCCATCACAGCTCAGGTGCAACACGGTTTGCGGGGCCAAGCCGATACGCAAGCCTTGGGGGCTGGCCCAGGGCGAGTGCCGGTCGTCGTCGCGTGCCGATGACGGCAGGCTGTGCACGAAGGCCTGGGCGGCGGCTTGCCAGAAGTCCGGGTCAAGTTCGCTGGGCGGTGGCAGCAATTGCTCTTGGTAGCGCGGGATAAATCCGGTGTCCAATTCGGCGGCGGCGAAGGCCGGGTGGCCGACGATGCGCCGCAGGAATGCCAGGTTGGTCTTCAGCCCGCCAATGGCAAACTCATCGAGCATGGCCAGCAGGCGCAGGCGTGCCTGCTCGCGGTTCTCGCCCCAGGCAATCAGTTTGCCGAGCATCGGGTCGTAGAAGGGCGAGACGCTGTCACCTTCCTCGACGCCGCTGTCGACCCGACGGCCCGGGCCGGGTGCTGACTCTTGATACAGGTCCAGGCGCCCGGTGGCTGGGAGGAAGTCATTGCTGGGGTCTTCCGCGTAGAGCCGTACTTCAATCGCATGCCCGCGCAGTGGCACCTGGTCCTGAGTGATCGGCAACGGCTCGCCTTGGGCCACGCGAATCTGCCAGGCCACCAGGTCCAGGCCAGTGATGGCTTCGGTGACCGGGTGTTCCACCTGCAAGCGGGTGTTCATTTCCATAAAGAAGAATTCGCCACGGGAATCCAGGAGGAACTCCACGGTGCCCGCGCCGACATAGCCGATGGCCTGCGCCGCCCGCACCGCGGCTTCGCCCATGGCCCGGCGTTGTTCGGCGCTGAGGCCGGGGGCCGGTGCTTCTTCGACGACTTTCTGATGGCGCCGCTGGATCGAGCAATCCCGTTCATTGAGGTACAGGCAGTGGCCGTGCTGATCGGCGAACACCTGGATTTCCACGTGCCGGGGCTTGAGCACGTATTTCTCCACCAGCATCCGCGCATCGCCAAACGACGATTGTGCTTCCCGCTGTGCCGAGGCCAGGGCTTCGGCCAGTTGGCTGACGTCCTCGACCACTTTCATGCCCTTGCCGCCACCGCCTGCAGTGGCTTTGAGCAGCACCGGGTAGCCGATGCGTTCTGCGGCCAGGCGGAAGGTTTCCAGGTCCTGGGCTTCGCCGTGGTAGCCCGGTACCAGCGGCACTCCGGCGGTCTCCATCAAGGCCTTGGCCGCCGATTTGCTGCCCATAGCGTCGATGGCGGAGGCGGGTGGGCCAAGGAAAATCAACCCGGCGGCTTCAATCGCTCGGGCAAAACCGGCGTTTTCCGACAGAAAGCCGTAGCCCGGGTGAATCGCCTGGGCGCCGCTGGCCTGGGCGGCGGCGATGAGTTTGTCGATCTGCAAATAGCTGTCGGCGGCTTTGCTGCCACCCAGGTCGACGCGGATATCGGCTTCGCGGCTGTGGCGAGCATCACGGTCAGTGGCGCTGTGTACCGCGACTGTGGTCAGGCCCATGGCCTTGGCGGTGCGCATTACCCGGCAGGCGATTTCGCCGCGGTTGGCCACCAGTAGAGTGTCGAGGACGGGGGCGCTCATCAATGCGACTCCTGAGTGTTCCGAGTGGGCTGCCAGCTGGGCGGACGTTTTTGCAGGAAGGCGCGCAGCCCTTCCTGGCCTTCCGCGCTGACCCGAATACGTGCAATGGCGTTTTCGCAATAGCGGCGCAGGGCAGGGGTCAGTTCGCCGTTGCCCACTTCCCGCAGCAGGTCCTTGCTGGCGCGCATGGCCTGGGGGCTGTTGAGCAGCAGGTTGGCGATCCACTGCTCGACCTGAACCTCCAGCTCGGCGGCTGGGTAGCTTTCGGCCAACAGTCCGATCTCCCGGGCGCGTTGGCCGGCAAAACGCTCGGCGGTCAGGGCATAGCGCCGGGCCGCGCGCTCGCCGATGGCTTGCACAACGAAGGGGCTAATCACCGCCGGGGCCAGGCCGATGCGCACTTCCGACAGGCAGAATTGCGCGTCATCGGCACCAATCGCCATGTCACAGCAACTGATCAGACCCAGAGCACCGCCAAAGGCCGCGCCCTGTACGACCGCCAAAGTAGGAATCTTCAGCTTGGCCAGGTTGTACATGAGTTCCGCCAGTTCCCGGGCGTCGTCCAGGTTGGTGGCGTAGTCCAGTTCGGCCGATTGTTGCATCCAGGCCAGGTCGGCCCCGGCACTGAAGTGTTTGCCGCGGCCGCGCAGCAGCAGGAAACGCAGGCTCGGGTCGGCCTGCACCTGGTCCAGGGCGATGATCAATTCACGGATCATCTCGGCATTGAAGGCATTGTTCTTCTGCTCGCGGCTCAGCCACAGGGTGGCGAAGCCGCGAGGGTCAGTCAGCAATTCCAGGGTATTGAAGTCGCTCATCTTGTTCTGGCTCCGGGTCACATGCGGAACACGCCGAAGCGGCTCTGTTCGATGGGGGCGTTGAGGGCGGCGGACAGGGCCAGGGCCAATACGTCGCGGGTTTGCGCCGGGTCGATGACACCGTCGTCCCAGAGTCGCGCACTGGAGTAATAAGGGTGGCCCTGGTGTTCGTACTGATCGAGGATCGGCTGCTTGATCTCGGCCTCTTGCGCGGCACTGAAACCCTGGCCGCTGCGTTCGGCCTGCTCGCGCTTGACCTGTACCAGCACCCCGGCGGCCTGTTCGGCACCCATCACGCCAATCCGCGCGTTGGGCCACATCCACAAAAAGCGTGGGTCGTACGCCCGGCCACACATGCCGTAGTTACCGGCACCGAAGCTGCCGCCGATGATCACGGTGAATTTCGGTACCTTGGCGCAAGCCACCGCGGTCACCAGTTTGGCCCCGTGTTTGGCGATGCCACCGGCTTCGTATTTTTGTCCGACCATAAAGCCGGTGATGTTCTGCAAAAACAGCAGGGGAATCCCGCGTTGGCAGGCCAGCTCGATAAAGTGCGCGCCTTTTTGCGCGGCTTCGGCGAACAGGATGCCGTTGTTGGCCAGGATGGCGATCGGATAACCGTGCAAGTGGGCGAAGCCGCACACCAGGGTGGTGCCGAACAGCGCCTTGAACTCATCGAACACCGAGCCGTCCACCAGGCGCGCAATGACTTCACGGACATCGAACGGCTGTTTGGCGTCTGCCGGGATCACCCCATACAGCTCGTCGCCGGCATACCGCGGGGCGATCGGCGTGCGCTGCTGCAATTGCCCCTGCTTGTGCCAGTTGAGGTTGGCCACGCTGCGCCGGGCCAGGGCCAGGGCATGTTCATCGCTGTCTGCGTAATGGTCGGCGACCCCGGAAATCTTGCAGTGCACGTCGCACCGCCCAGGTCCTCGGCGCTGACCACCTCGCCGGTGGCGGCTTTTACCAGGGGCGGGCCGGCGAGGAAGATAGTGGCCTGTTCGCGAACCATGATCGCTTCATCGGCCATGGCCGGCACATAGGCACCGCCGGCGGTGCAGGAGCCCATGACCACGGCGATCTGCGGGATGCCTTGGGCGCTCATGTTGGCCTGGTTGAAGAAGATCCGCCCGAAGTGCTCGCGGTCGGGGAACACTTCATCCTGGCGCGGCAGGTTGGCGCCGCCGGAGTCCACCAGGTAGATGCAGGGCAGGCGGTTTTGCTGGGCGATGGTCTGGGCCCGCAGGTGTTTTTTCACCGTCAGCGGGTAATAGGAACCGCCTTTCACCGTGGCATCGTTGGCCACGATCATGCATTCGACGCCTTCCACCCGGCCGATGCCGGCAATCACTCCGGCGGCAGGCACGTCTTCGCCATAGACCTCATAGGCCGCCAGTTGGCTGAGTTCGAGGAAGGGGGAACCCGGGTCGAGCAGGCGGTTGATACGTTCACGCGGCAGCAGTTTGCCCCGCGAGGTGTGCCGTTCCTGGGCCTTGGCGCCACCGCCTTGCTGGACTTGGGCGAGTAGGCTGCGCAGGGCGTCGACCTGGGTCAGCATGCTGGCAGCGTTCTGCGCGAACTCGGGTGATTTCGGATTGAGCTGAGACTTCAGAATCATAGGAGGGCCTACGGCAGCTTCAAGCGACAGGCTTCAAGCTGCAAGAGTAAGTCGATGTTAAGGCAGCCATGGCTTGCCGCTTCAGGCGTGTCGCTCGCAGCCGCTCTTACTTCGTCTCATTGAACAGTTCGCGACCGATGAGCATGCGGCGGATCTCGCTGGTGCCGGCACCGATTTCGTAGAGTTTGGCGTCGCGCAGCAGGCGCCCGGCGGGGAATTCATTGATGTAGCCGTTACCGCCAAGAATCTGGATCGCGTCCAGGGCCATCTGGGTCGCGCGCTCGGCGCTGTAGAGAATCACCCCGGCAGCGTCCTTGCGGGTGGTCTCGCCACGCTCGCAGGCCTGGGCCACCGCATACAGGTAGGCGCGGCTGGCGTTGAGCTGGGTGTACATGTCGGCGACCTTGCCCTGGATCAGCTGGAATTCGCCGATGCTCTGGCCGAATTGTTTGCGGTCGTGGATATAAGGCACCACGACATCCATGCAGGCTTGCATGATCCCGGTGGGGCCGCCGGAGAGCACCACGCGCTCGTAATCCAGGCCACTCATCAGCACTTTCACGCCGCCGTTGAGCACCCCGAGGATGTTCTCTTCAGGCACTTCAACGTCATCGAAGAACAGTTCGCAGGTGTTGGAGCCGCGCATGCCCAGCTTGTCGAACTTGTTGCTGCGGCTGAAGCCCTTCCAGTCTCGTTCGACGATAAAGGCGGTGATGCCGTGGGCGCCCTTTTCCAGGTCGGTCTTGGCGTAGATCACGTAGGTGTTGGCATCGGGGCCGTTGGTGATCCAGGTCTTGCTGCCGTTGAGGACGTAGCGGTCGCCGCGCTTGTCGGCGCGCAGTTTCATCGACACCACGTCGGAGCCGGCGTTGGGTTCGCTCATGGCCAAGGCGCCGACGTGCTCGCCGCTGATCAGCTTGGGCAGGTATTTGCTTTTTTGTTCATGGTTGCCGTTGCGGTTGATCTGGTTCACGCAGAGGTTGGAGTGGGCGCCGTAGGAGAGGGCGACCGAGGCCGAGGCGCGGCTGATTTCTTCCATGGCCACCACGTGGGCCAGGTAACCCAGGCCGGCACCGCCGTATTCTTCTGCCACGGTGATGCCCAACAGGCCCATGTCGCCGAACTTGCGCCACATGTCGGCGGGGAACAGGTTGTCGATGTCGATCTGCGCCGCCCGCGGTGCCAGTTCGGCTTTGACGAAGGCCTGGACCTGATCGCGAAGCATGTCGATGGTTTCGCCGAGGGCAAAGTTCAGGGTCGGATAGCTCATGGAGGGCACCTGCAAACTTGTTGTTATTAAGGGGGAAAGCACGGAGAACCGGGCTGGTTGGTTCTCACCTTTACGTTAACGTAAACCTGCGATGAATGGCTGTCAATGACCCTTTACGTAAACGTCAACTTGCGCCAGAGTAGCAGCGTTTTCGATTGGAGCCGGCCTCCCTCGCAACCCGCACCGCGCTCCTGCATACCCACTAATAAAGACAATAGGGGTCGTCATGGAACAACCAGGTTCTCAACCGGGCCGCAGCTACAGTCGCGGCGCCCAGGACAAAGCCTTGCTGGCCCTGACCATTGGTCAGGCCTTCGATCGCACCGTCGCTCAGTACCCCCTCGGCGAGGCCCTGGTGGTTCGCCATCAGCAGCTGCGTTACACCTGGCAGCAGTTGGCCGAGGCCGTCGAGTTGCATGCCAGGGCGCTGCTGGCCCTGGGGCTGCAGACCGGTGATCGCCTCGGCATCTGGGCGCCCAACTGCGCCCAGTGGTGCATCAGCCAGTTCGCCAGCGCCAAGATCGGGGTGATCCTGGTGAACATCAATCCGGCCTATCGCGGCGCCGAACTGGAGTACGTGCTCAAGCAGTCGGGCTGCCAGTGGCTGGTCTGTGCCGGTGCGTTCAAGACCTCTGATTACCATGCGATGTTGCAGGGCCTGGTGCCCGAACTGGCCGAACAATCCATCGGCCAATTGCACAGCGCCCGGCTGCCGGAGCTGCGCGGGGTCATCAGCCTGGATGCCCAGCCGCCTTCGGGTTTCCTGCCCTGGTCGCAACTGGCCGCGCTGGGTGCGAGCATCACGCCACACGCGTTGCAGGCCCGGCAGGACAGCCTGGATTTTGATCAGGCGGTGAACATCCAGTACACCTCGGGCACCACGGGCTTTCCCAAGGGCGCCACCCTCAGTCACTACAACATTCTCAACAACGGTTATATGGTGGGCGAGAGCCTGGGGCTGAGTGCCAGCGACCGTCTGGTGATTCCGGTGCCGCTGTACCACTGCTTCGGCATGGTCATGGGCAACCTCGGTTGCGTTACCCATGGCACCACCATGATTTACCCGGGCGACGCCTTTGACCCGTTGTCGGCCCTGACGGCCGTGGCCGAGGAAAAGGCCACGGGTCTGTATGGCGTGCCCACCATGTTTATCGCCATGCTCGATCAGCCTCGGCGCCACGAGTTCGACCTGTCGAGCCTGCGCACCGGGATCATGGCCGGCGCCACGTGCCCCATCGAGGTGATGCGCCGGGTGATCAGCGAGATGCACATGAGTGAGGTGCAGATTGCCTACGGCATGACCGAAACCAGCCCGGTGTCGTTGCAGACCGGCCCGGCGGACGAGTTGGAACTGCGGGTGACCACCGTGGGCCGTACCCAGCCGCAACTGGAGAGCAAGATCATCGATGAAACCGGCAATGTGGTGCCACGTGGCACCATCGGCGAACTCTGTACCCGGGGTTACAGCGTGATGCTGGGCTACTGGAACAACCCCCAAGGCACCGCCGAGGCCATCGACTCGGCCGGCTGGATGCACACCGGCGACCTGGCGACCATGAACGAGCAGGGTTACGTGTGCATTGCCGGGCGTAACAAAGACATGATCATTCGTGGGGGCGAGAATATTTATCCGCGGGAGCTGGAGGAGTTTTTCTTCACCCATCCGGCGGTGGCCGATGTGCAGGTGATTGGCATTCCGTGCTCGCGTTATGGCGAGGAGATCGTCGCATGGATCAAGTTCCACCCGGGCCACAGTGCCACCGAGCAAGAGCTGCAAGCCTGGTGCAAGGAGCGCATCGCGCACTTCAAGACGCCGCGTTACTTCAAGTTCGTGGAAGACTTCCCCATGACCGTGACCGGCAAGATCCAGAAGTTTCGTATGCGAGAAATCAGCATCGAAGAGCTGAAGCATCCCTGAATCACTTCCTCGGCCTACGTCGCGCAAGGCCAGAGGGCTGATCGCCGGCAAGCCGGTTCCTGCGGGAGGGCGCTGAACCCACCTGTGTAGGCGTTGGCTTGCCAGCGATGACAATCCCCCGCATCGACGCAAGGCCTAGGGGCAATTCACAGAAGGGGGAATAAACGAGGAATCGCAGAAAGCACAAAGGGGAGCCGAAGCTCCCCTTTAATTTTGTCGTTGCGTGCTCTTTTTTATTATTGAGGGGCGGTCTGTTGTTGTTTTTGGCAACCGTGGCCCTTTACCGCTGTTTTTGGCGACCCCCATCCGGGGTCAAGAGCAAACGTATTTTTTTGAGCGCTGATCTACTTTCTCGACTAAGCGATCCAACCAGTTCGGGAGCTACCTGAAGGTAGTTTTATTGTTCTCTGCCCGGTTGCGGGTGACTCTGAGAGCACCCTGAAAAGCACACCTTCTCCAAAAAAATCTGTTAGCTGCGTCTCTGCCGTGTTGTTTTTGTTATGTCAGAGTCGTTACGTCTTATTTTTATTAGCTTTGCTGCTTTTTATTCTTGTTATGCCATAGAGATAGCAGAAGCCGTGCCAACTTTTTAAAGTCCTTTAAAATCAATGGTTTGGTATTTTTGCTTGCCGACTGTTCCGCTACAAAATCGACAAACTGTTTCCGTGTTACTCGTTTTTGCTACGCGGCGACGGGGAGCGGTAACACCCGTCGCGCACAGGGCTTAGCCGGCGTTACGGGCCTTGGCCACACGGGAGCCGGTGGGGCGGCCCAATACGTTGCAGATTTGCTGGCCGGCCACGAGCAACTGATCCAGGTCGACCCCGGTCTCGATGCCCAAGCCGTTGAGCAGGTAGAGCACGTCTTCCGTGGCGACGTTACCGCTGGCGCCCTTGGCGTAAGGGCAACCGCCGAGGCCGGCAATCGAGCTGTCGAACACCGCGATGCCTTCCAGCAGGCTGGCGTACAGGTTGGCCATGGCCTGGCCGTAGGTGTCGTGGAAGTGCCCGGCGAGCTTGTCCCTTGGCACCTGTGCGCCCACCACCTCGAACATCTTGCGGGTGGCGCCGGCAGTGCCGGTGCCGATGGTGTCGCCCAGGGACACTTCATAGCAGCCCATGGCGTACAGCTCGCGGGCCACCAGGGCCACTTGTTCCGGCGCTACGTCGCCCTCGTAGGGGCAGCCCAGCACGCAAGAAACGTAACCGCGCACGCTGACGCCATGCTGTTTGGCGGCGTCCATGATGGGGGCGAAGCGCGCCAGGCTGTCACTGATGGAGCAGTTGATATTGCGCTGGGAGAAGGATTCAGAGGCCGCAGCGAACACCGCCACCTCCTTGACCCCGGCGGCCAGCGCGTCTTCAAAGCCGCGCAGGTTGGGGGCCAGGGCGCCGTAGACCACGCCCGGCTTGCGCTGGATGCGGGCAAACACCTCGGCCGAGCCGGCCATTTGCGGCACCCATTTGGGCGAGACGAAGCTGCCCACTTCTATATAGCCAAGGCCGGCAGCACTCAGGGCATCCACCAGTTGCACCTTGTCGTCGACGCTGATGGGTTGGGCTTCGTTCTGCAGGCCGTCGCGGGGGCCGACTTCGATCAGGCGTACGTGGGTTGGCAGTGACATGGCGGGTACCTGTGCGGATGCAAGGCGAGCAGGGGAGCTCGCAGTGCCGAAAAGGGGGTTATTGAGGGGCTTGCTGATTCTTGATGGTCTGTTCCAGGGCCTGGGTGCAGCGCTCTTCGGCGGTGTCCAGTTCCAGCTTCATCTGTTCGATGTCCAGCAACTGTTGCTCCAGTTGGTCACGGCGCTCGCTGATTTTCGCCAGCATGCTGTGCAGCTGTTTCAGGTTGCCGCTGCTGGGGTCGTAGAGCTCGATCAGTTCTCGGCATTCAGCCAGGGAAAACCCGATGCGCTTGCCCCGCAGGATCAGCTTCAGGCTGACCTTGTCCCGGGGCGAATAGATGCGTTCCTGGCCGCGGCGCTCGGGGGCCAGCAGACCTTGTTCTTCATAGAAGCGAATGGCCCGCGTGGTGATGTCGAGCTCGCGGGCGAGGTCGGAAATGCTGTAGGTCTGGCTGCTCATGGAGGCGCTCAAGGAAAGTCTTGGCGCTAAGCTAATTCCTGCTTGACGTATACGTCAAGCAATGTCCGTGGATAGCACTCGCCAGCCAGCTCCTACCCATTCCTGTAGGAGCCGGCTTGCCAGCGAATCGCACTCAAGCCGTTTGCTGGTCGAGCTTCTTTTCATGGGCCGTGACTTGCTGACACAGCTCGATCATCTGTTCGCGCATCCAGCGGTTGGCTGGGTCTTGGTCGGTGCTTTCGTGCCAGTAAAGGTGGGTTTCCACCGGCGGTACATCGTTCACCGGCAAGTTGAAGGCCTGCAGTTCATGGCGCCGAGCAAAACGTTCCGGCACGGTCATCACCATGTCGGTCTGTTGCAGCACCTGGGAGGCCATCAAGTAATGCTGGGAGCGCAGGGCAATCTTGCGCTGGATGCCCATTTTGCCCAGGGCCAGGTCGACATGGCCCAGGCCGCTGCGGCGGCTGGAAATATGGATATGGGTCAGGGACAGGTAATCGTCGAGGGTGAATTTCTCTTTGCCCGCCAGGGGGTGGCCCTTGCGCATGGCGCAGACGTAGCGGTCTTCCATCAGCTTGACGTGGCGCACCTGAGGGTCGGTATTGAGCGGGGCGTCGACCGCAAAGTCCAGGCGCCCGGCGGCCAGTTCCTTGGTGGTTTCCCGGCGTTTGGACAGGAAGCTCTCGATGATCACCGTCGGGGCCAGGCGGCGCAGGCGCTGGAACAGCGGTGGCAGGATCACCGCCTCTGTGAGGTCGGTCATGCTGATGCGGTAAGTCTTGACCGCCTGCAGCGGGTTGAAGATGCGGCTTTCCTGCACCGAGACCCGCAGCAGCGAGAGGGCGTTGCGCACCGGGCCGATGATGTTCTGGGCCATGGGCGTGGGCACCATGCCTTGGGCGGTGCGCACAAACAGCGGGTCATTGAAGGTCTCCCGCAAGCGGGCCAGGGCGTTGGAGACTGCCGGTTGGGTGATGCCGACAATCTGCCCGGCACGGGTCAGGTTCGCTTCGGTGTAGATCGCGTCGAAAACGATGAAGAGATTAAGGTCGACCTTGCTCAGATTCATGGCGCTGCACTCTTATTGTTAAGGCGTCTTGTCAGGGCGGGAGGGCCTTGTCGATCAGCCGATCATATATCGGTGATGAATGTTAATACACGCTGAGAATAGGTTAGGTAAATTTTCGTAGCCTGTTCTAGCATCGAATCCACAGAGACCCACATCCCCCCATCACCTTCGAAAAAAGGTAGAGCTGCCCATGGATTTCGCCTATTCCCCCAAGGTTCAGGAACTGCGTGAACGCGTGACTGCGTTCATGGACACGTACGTGTATCCGGCTGAAGCGGTGTTCGAGCGCCAGGTTGCCGAAGGCGACCGCTGGCAGCCCACCGCGATCATGGAGGAGCTCAAGCGCAAGGCTCAGGCCGAAGGCCTGTGGAACCTGTTTTTGCCGGAGTCGGAACTGGGCGCCGGCTTGACCAACCTTGAGTACGCACCCCTGGCGGAAATCATGGGCCGCTCGCTGCTGGGGCCGGAGCCGTTCAACTGCTCGGCGCCGGACACCGGCAACATGGAAGTGCTGGTGCGTTACGCCAATGAAGAGCAGAAGGAGCGCTGGCTGGCGCCATTGCTGCGCGGCGAGATCCGTTCGGCGTTCGCCATGACCGAGCCGGATGTAGCCTCGTCCGATGCCACCAACATGGCCGCGCGGGCGGTGCGTGATGGCGATGAATGGGTGATCAACGGCAAGAAATGGTGGACCTCGGGCGCCTGCGACCCACGTTGCCAGATCCTGATCTTCATGGGGCTGAGTAACCCGGACGCGCCGCGCCACCAGCAGCACTCGATGATTCTGGTGCCGGTGGACACCCCCGGGGTGAAGATCCTGCGGCCGCTGCCGGTGTTCGGTTACGACGACGCGCCCCACGGCCATGCCGAGGTGCTGTTTGAAAACGTCCGTGTGCCTTACGAGAACGTGCTGCTGGGCGAGGGCCGTGGCTTTGAAATTGCCCAGGGGCGCCTGGGCCCGGGGCGCATTCACCACTGCATGCGCTCGATCGGCATGGCCGAACGTGCACTGGAACTGATGTGCAAGCGTGCGGTGAACCGGACCGCCTTCGGTAAACCGTTGGCGCGCCTGGGGGGCAATATCGACAAGATCGCCGACTCGCGGATGGAGATCGACATGGCGCGCCTGTTGACCCTGAAGGCGGCCTACATGATGGACACCGTGGGCAACAAGGTGGCCAAGAGTGAAATCGCCCAGATCAAGGTGGTGGCGCCCAATGTGGCTTTGCGGGTGATCGACCGTGCGATCCAGATCCATGGCGGGGCCGGGGTGTCCAACGATTTTCCGCTGGCCTACATGTACGCCATGCAGCGCACATTGCGCCTAGCCGATGGCCCGGATGAAGTGCACCGGGCGGCGATCGGCAAGTTCGAAATCGGCAAGTACGTGCCCAAGGAGATGCTGCGCAGCGGGCATTGATCGCCGCTTGTGAGCGCGCACCACCCGTGGGCGGCGCGCTCGCAAGCGTTTGTTTCAGGTCTCAGTAGACCCAGACTTCCACCCGTCGATTCTTGATCCGGCCTTCATCGGCGGTGTTGGCTGCCACCGGCATGTCCGCACCAAAGCCGCGGATCTCGCGCATCACCACGCCGCTTTTCACCAGTTCCCGGCGCACGGCCATGGCCCGGAGCTTGGACAGCAGGGCTGCCCGCGCCGGGTCGCTCTTGGCATCGCCAAACCCCACCAGGGTCACTTGGCGGTCGAGCTTGTGCTGCAGGCGCAGGAAATCGAGCACCCGTCCCACATCCTGGCGCGCCTTGTTGTCCAGGCTGGCGCTGCCTTCCTCAAAACGAAAATTCACCGTCAGGCGCTGGGCCTGTAGCGCCAGCCGCTGATAGTCCGTGGGCATTTGTGGGCTAGGGGGCACGCTCATGGCTTGCACGGTCTGGGCGATAAAACCGTTGGCGGCAACAATCGCCTGGCCTTTGGCGCTCTGGGCGAAATTCACCAGGGCCTCGGCCCAGGGGTTGTGCCCATTGGGCGGCAGGTACAGGTACAGCCGCCGTGACAGCGGATAGTCCTCGGTGGCAATCAGGCTGTTGAGCGGCAGCATCGGCTGGGAGTCGCCGTCCACCAGGGCCACGGCTTTGGCCTGGCGCACATAGGGCAGGCCGATAAAGCCGATGCCCTGGCGGTCCTGGCTGACCGCATCGGACAGTTGCTCACTGGACTCGAAACGCCGGGCGGCGCTGCTCAGGGTTTTGCCTCGGCGGTTGAGCACCAGTTCCTTGAAGGTGTCGTAGGTCCCGGATTGTTCATCGCGGGCATACAGGTGCACCGGCCCGCCGACGCCACCCAATTCCTCCCAGGTCTTGACCTCGCCGCTGAACAGTCGCGCCAATTGCTCGGTGTTCAAGGTGCCCAAGGGGTTTTGCGGGTGCAGGATGATCGCCAACCCATCGATGGCGATCACGTGTTCGGCACCCGGGCTTTTCAGGTCGCCCAGGGGTTCCAGTTCCACCAGCTCGCTGTCCTTGATCGGGCGGGAGGCGGCGGCGAGGTCGGCCTGGGCGCTTTTCAGGGCGACAAAACCGGTGCTGGAACCGTGAGCGGCGAGGTCGATGCGCACCGGACGGCCCTGGGCGGTCTGCGCCACGATCTGCTGTTCATTGTCCTTACCGCTGCGCTCGATCCTGATCTTCTGTAGCCCTTGTTCTTCCAGCAGGCCCTTGACCAGGGCCGGCCCCAGGCTGGCGCCGATGGTGTTGGAGCCCTGGACCCGCAGCACGCTGGCGGAATCGCTGGCCACGGGCAGTGCGGCAAACACTGACCAGGGCAGGGCATAACAAATGAAACCGATAACCAACAGGCTGATGGTTCGACACCAGATATCTCGTTCGCAGGGGTTAGCAGCGCGGGGCATGGGGCGCGGGCCTTGTGCAGGGGAAGGGAGCGTGCGCCGAGATTAAGTCCGTGAGGTGACAGCGATGTGACGGCCGCTGCGGGCAACCTGGCGGCGAAAAAAAGCCCATCCGGGGATGGGCTTGTTCAGGCCGCTTGGATCAGCTCAGTTCGAGCCAGATCGGCGCGTGATCCGACGGTTTTTCCATGCCCCGCAGGTCGTAGTCGACCCCTGCCGCCTTGACCCGTGGCAGCAAGCCGTGGGAGGTCATGATCACGTCGATGCGCAGGCCGCGCTTGGGTTCGTCCTCGAAGCCGCGGCTGCGGTAGTCGAACCAGCTGAAGCGGTCGCTGACCTCGGGGTTGAGGTGGCGGAAGCTGTCCACCAGGCCCCAATTCTTCAGGCGCGCCATCCACTCGCGTTCTTCCGGGAGGAAGCTGCATTTGCCGGTTTTCAGCCAGCGTTTGGCGTTGTCGGCACCGATGCCGATATCGATGTCTTCCGGGGAAATGTTGACGTCGCCCATCACCACCAGCGATTGCTCATTGCTGAAGCGGCTTTCCAGCAAATGCTGCAGGTCCTGGTAGAAGCGCGCTTTGGCCGGGAATTTTGTGGGGTGGTCGCGGCTTTCGCCCTGGGGGAAGTAGCCGTTCATGATGGTCACCGGCTGGCCATTGGCATCGGCGAAGGTGCCCCAGATAAAGCGTCGCTGGGCGTCTTCTTCATCGCCTTCGAAGCCTTTGTGCAACTCCAGGGGCGCCTGGCGCGAGAGCAGGGCCACGCCGTAATGGCCTTTCTGCCCGTGGAAGTGCACGTGGTAACCCAGGGCCTGGACGTCGGCGAGGGGGAACTGCTCGTCGCTGACTTTGGTTTCCTGGAGGCCGATCACGTCCGGCTGATGCTTGTCGATCAGTGCCGCCAACTGATGGGGGCGGGCACGCAGCCCGTTGATGTTGAACGAGACGATTTTCATGGTCGGCGGTCCTGGCAAAAACAGCGATGCTAGCCGACAAGTCTGGCGGCCACCAGCGTGGCAGCCCGTGGGATGCGCTGCTAATGTCCTTGGGCGTGGGAACGATCAGCGGTACGCAAGGCTCGTAACAACAAGAGCCCGGCCATTTGAACCGGGTCCAGGGGAGATTCACCGCCATGCCTGACACATCCACGGTCATCGCCGACGTCCACATGCTCGACAGCGGTTATTCCCGCGAGGCGCGCTCCTTGCTGTACCAGGCCTATCGGCATGAGCCGACGTTTGGCTACATCTTTGAATCCGAGCACCCCGGTTACGAGCAACGGGTGCGGGCCACGGTTCGCGAGTTGACCAAACAGCATTTTCTTCAGGACCTGCCGGCCATTGGCCTGTTGGTCAACGATCGCCTGGTTGGCCTGGCCTTGATCGCCCCACCGCAACGGCGCCTGGGGATTACCGAAAGCTGGGCCTGGCGCCTGCGCATGGTGCTCAGTGCCGGGTTTCGTTGCACGCGGCGCTACCTGGAATACCACGCGGCCATCAGTGCCTGCCTGCCCAGCGATTCGGTGCATGTCTTGCCGCTGCTGGGGATTCATCCGCAGTTTCAGGGCCAGCATTACGGCGAGCAGTTACTGGCGGCGGTGCATAACTGGTGCGCCGTGGACCAGCACTCCCAGGGCGTGGTGCTCAATACGGGCAACCCGCGTTACCTGGAATTCTATAAACGCCAGGGTTATGAAGAGGTTGGCGAGATCGCCGTGGGGCCGATTCGCGAGCATGTGTTTTTTCACGCCAACCCCCAGCTCATACAAACCGCAACAGTTTGAGTCGAACTTTCAACGCACCTGGGCGCTCTATCCCGCTCCCAAGCTCGTGATAGCATCCGCGCCTATGAAGTTTTCAGGAAGATTCACCAGCGGCTTTCTGCTGCTGTTCACAAGCTGTGTGGCGTTGGCGCAGAGCGAATTGGATGTCCGGGTCAAGCCGGCCAACGACGAACTGAAGGCCAATGTGGAGGGTTACATTGGCAGCGTCGGCGATCGTGATGAAGAAGCCTTGCTGCGCTTCAGTCGCGGCGCCGAGGAGCAGGCGAAGAAGGCGGCTCAGGCCCTGGGCTACTACCAGCCGCAGATTGCCAGTGAAGTCAGGGGCGGTGACAAGCCCCGGTTGTTGATCCGCATTGATCCGGGCGAGCCCGTGCACCTGCGCAATGTCACGGTGCGCATCGAAGGGCCGGCGGCCTCCCTCAAGGCCTTTCGGGTGCCCCGCAGCGACCAGTTGAAAAGTGGCGCGGTGCTCAACCATGGGCGTTATGAAGACGCCAAGCGCTTGATCATGAACCAGGCGTCGCGCTACGGCTTTTTCAGCGGGCGTTTCACCCGTCAGCAACTGGCGGTGGACCCTCAAGCCGGCGTCGCCGATATCGAGCTGGTGTATGACAGTGGCCCGCGTTACGCCTTGGGCCCGGTGCACTTTACAGGTGACACGCCCTTCGATGAGGACCTGCTGCAACGCATGGTGCCGTTCAAGGCGGGCACTCCTTACGATTCCGAACTGATCGCCGAACTCAACCAGGCCCTGCAATCCAGTGGCTTTTTCGAAGGTGTGCGGGTGGACGCGGCCCCTGCCGCCGCGAGCAATGACGTGATTCCGGTGGCCGTGCAACTGGAAACCCGCAAGCCCCGGACCATGGGCCTGGGGCTTGGGTATTCCACCGACGTCGGGCCTCGGGTCAAGGCCAACTGGACCCGGCACTGGGTCAACCCGCAAGGTCACAGTTACGGCTGGGAGGCGGAGGTCTCAGCACCTCGGCAGAACGTCGGCCTTTGGTACGACGTGCCCCTGGACCCGCCCCTGACCGACAAGCTGCGCTTCGCTGGCGGCTATCAGAATGAAGAAATCGCCAACACCGACACCCTGAGCAAGCTGCTGACTATCGGCCCCGAGTGGCACAGCAAGTTGCCCAGTGGCTGGCAGCGGGTGGTGTCTCTGAAATGGCAGCGTGAGGAGTATCGCCTGGGGGATGACTCGGGGTTGAGCAACCTGTTGATGCCGGGCGTCAGCTATTCCTACCTGCGCAGTGACAACCGCATCGATCCACACAACGGTTACCGCCTGCAATTCGACACCAAGGTGGCCAAGGAAGGGCTGCTGTCGGACACCAATCTGCTGTACGGCACCGTGCTGCTCAAGGGCCTGACCACGGTGTGGGACAACCATCGCTTCCTCGGGCGAGTGCAGTTCGGCGGCAGTGCCACCAACGGCTACAAGTCGATTCCGCCGTCGCTGCGGTTCTTCGCCGGTGGCGACCAGAGCGTGCGCGGCTATGACTACCAGACCCTGTCGCCGGAGAACTCCGACGGTGATCGCATCGGCGGGCGTTACATGGTGGCCGGCAGCCTTGAGTACCAATATTCCATCGCCGAAAAATGGCGCATCGCGACCTTTGTCGACCAGGGCAACTCGTTCAACAAGCTGGAGCTGCCCAGCCTGAAGACCGGGGTCGGCGTGGGCGTGCGCTGGGTGTCGCCGGTGGGGCCGATTCGTCTTGACCTGGCCCATGCGCTGGACGATGACGGCGGCGTTCGTTTGCACTTTTCCATGGGGCCGGAGCTTTGAAGCGTGGTGTGAAAATAACCCTGTTGGCGCTTCTGGCGCTAGTGATGGGATTGGTCCTGGCCGTGACGCTGATCCTCGGGACCCAGGCCGGCAGTCGCTGGGCCCTGGCCCGCGTGCCGGGCTTGACCGTGGAGCAGTTTGCCGGGCGCCTCGGCGGGCACTGGAGCGCCGAGTACCTGTTGTGGCAACAGGGCAGCAGCCGGGTCGAGTTGCAAGCGCCGACCTTTGCCTGGTCGCCGCTGTGCCTGCTGCGCATGACCCTGTGCATCGAGCAACTGGACGTGGAGCAGGTCAGCCTGCAATTTCCCCCCGGCACCGAAGAAAGCAGCGGCCCCATCAGCCTGCCGGACCTGCAACTGCCGCTGGCCATCGAGCTGGGGCAGGTGCGAGTCGGCAGCCTGGTGTTCAACGGCACTGAAGAACTCCGGGGGCTGCAACTGGCCGCCCACTGGACAGTCAAGGGTTTGCAGATTGACTCGGTGCACCTGCAACGCGATGACCTGAGCCTGGATCTGAGCGGGCTGCTGCAACCCCAGGGTGACTGGCCGCTGACCGCCAGTGGCAACCTTACGCTGCCGGCCCCGGGCAATCAGCCCTGGAGCCTGGCACTGAAGGTCGAAGGCGAGCTGCTCAAGACCCTCAAGTTGAATGCCGACAGCAGCGGTTACCTGCAAGGGCAGTTGAGCGGCGAGTTGCAAGCCCTGGCGGACAACCTGCCGGCCAAGGTGCGTATCACCGCCGACGGCTTCAAGCCCAGCGCCGACCTGCCAGACACCCTGCAACTCAATCAACTGCAGTTGACGGGCCAGGGCGACCTGAAAAACGGCTATCAACTGCTGGGCAGCGCCAGCTTGCCCGCCGAACAGGGGCCGGTGGCCTTGGCCCTGCAAGGCCGGGTCGATGCCAAGGGGGCGCAGATCGCCGCCCTGGACCTGACCGCCAATGACCAGCAGCAGCTCAAGGTGTCCGGGCAACTGGACTGGAGTGAAAGTTTCTCGGCCGAGGGCAAGGTGCTCTGGAAAGACTTCCCCTGGCACCGCCTCTATCCGTTGATCGACGAACCGGCCGTGGCCTTGCGCACCTTCAACGGCGAAGTGTCCTACCGCGATGGCAACTACCTCGGCAACTTCAAGGGAGACCTGGACGGCCCCGCTGGCGCATTCAGCCTGAGCAGCCCGTTCAGTGGCGACCTGACAAAGATCTTTCTGCCGGAGTTCAAGCTGGTGGCCGGGCAGGGCAAGGCCGAGGGCCACCTGAACCTGCAGTTTGCCGATGGTATCGCCTGGGACACCGCGCTCGACCTGTCTGCCCTTAACCCGGCCTATTGGCTGGCCGAGCTGCCCGGTACCCTGGCCGGGCCTTTGCACAGTCAGGGCGAGCTGAAGAATGAGCAACTCAAGCTCAACGCCAACCTCGACCTCAAGGGTAAATTGCGTGGCCAGCCGGCGGTGCTGCAAGCCAAGGCCGACGGCCAGGGCCAGCAGTGGAATCTCAGCGCCCTGGACATCCGCCTGGGAGACAACCGCATCAACGGCTCCGGCAGCCTGCAGCAGAAGCTGGCGGGGCAGGTGCAGATCAAGATGCCGCGCCTGGGCCAGCTCTGGCCGCAATTGCGTGGCCAGCTCGATGGCCGGTTGGATGTCGCCGGCACCTTGCAGGCGCCCCAGGGCCAGCTCGACCTGTCGGGCCAGCAATTGGCGTATGCCGACAACCGTCTGCAGGCCCTCAAGCTCGATGCGCGCTTGGACGCTAGCCAGCGGGCCAAGGTCGACCTCAAGGGCAGCGGGATTCAGGTCGGCGACACCCAGCTGGGCACGCTGACCCTGGCCGGCCAGGGCGACATCAAGAACCAGGCCTTGCAACTGAACCTGCAAGGACCGCTGTTGAAGCTGGTCCTGGGGCTGGACGGCGTGCTCAATCAAGGCAACTGGCGCGGGCGCCTGGCCAGCGGCGATGTGCAGACCGGTGGCCAGGACTGGAAGCTGCAAAGCCCGGCCAAGCTGGAATACCTGGCCACGGGCACTTTGAATTTCGGCGCCCATTGCTGGGCCAGTGGCGACGCCAGCCTCTGCGGCGAAGATCAGCGGCTGATGCCTGATCCCAAGCTGCGCTATCACCTCAAGCGCTTCCCCATCGACAGCCTGGCCCAGTGGCTGCCCAAGGACTTTGCCTGGAAGGGCCTGCTCAATGCCGATGTGCAATTGGACGTGCCGGCCAGCGGGCCCAAGGGCCAGATCCTCGTGGATGCCAGCGGCGGCACCCTGCGGGTACGGGAAAAGGACCAATGGCTGGACTTCCCCTATCAGGCGTTGAAGCTCAACACCACCTTGGCGCCACGGCGCATCGACAGCCAGTTGGAGTTCAATGGCGGCAAGCTGGGCCAGTTGATGGTCCAGGCGCAGATCAATCCGTTGCCCAAGAACAAGCCGTTGTCCGGTGAGTTTCGCCTTAGCGGCTTGGACCTGGCCGTGGTGCGGCCCTTTGTGCCGATGGTGGAGAAGCTCGCGGGCAACCTGAACGGCAGCGGGCGCTTGTCCGGCGGGCTGTTGGCGCCCCAGGTCAATGGCACCCTGACCCTCAGCGATGGCCAAGTCTCGGGCGCGGAATTGCCCACCAGCCTGGAGGATTTGCAGGTCCAGGCGCAGATTGCCGGTGAAAGCCTGCTCCTCAACGGCACCTGGAAAAGCGGCAAGGCCGGGCAGGGCAGCCTCAATGGCCAGGTTGCCTGGGGCCAGGCGCTGCTGGTGGACCTGAACCTCAAGGGCAGCCAGTTGCCGGTGACCGTGGAGCCCTATGCGGCCCTTGAAGTGGCGCCGGACCTGAAAATTTCCATGAAGGGCGACCAACTGGCGGTCGCCGGCAAAGTGCAGATTCCCAAGGGCGAGATCACCATTCGTGAGTTGCCGCCATCCACGGTCAAGGTCTCGGACGACACGGTGATCGTTGGGCAGCAGACCGATGAGGGCAAAGCCCCGCTGGCCATGGCCATGGACATCGATGTGGTGGTGGGCGAGGACAAGCTCAGCTTTGCCGGTTTCGGCCTGACCGCCAACGTTCAGGGGCATGTGCACATTGGCGACAACATGGACACCCGCGGCGAGTTGTGGCTCAACGACGGGCGTTACCGTGCCTACGGCCAGCGCCTGACGGTGCGCCGCGCGAGGTTGCTGTTTGCCGGTCCCCTCGACCAGCCGTACCTGGACATCGAAGCAGTGCGCCAGACCGACGACGTGATCGCCGGGATCCGCCTGAGCGGCAGCGCCGAACAGCCCACCACGCAGATCTTCTCCGAGCCGGCGATGAGCCAGGAGCAGGCACTGTCGTACCTGGTCCTGGGGCGCCCGCTGAGCACCACCGGTGAAGACAGCAACATGCTGGCCCAGGCTGCCCTGGGCCTGGGGTTGATGGGCAGCGCCGACTTGACCGGCGGGCTGGCCAAGAATCTGGGGATCCAGGACTTTCAGCTCGACACCCAGGGCAGCGGCACCGCCACCAGTGTGGTCGCCAGCGGCAACATCTCCGAGAAGCTCAGCCTGCGCTACGGCGTCGGTGTGTTTGAGCCGGCCAACACCATCGCCCTGCGCTACAAGCTCAGCAAGAAGGTCTATCTGGAAGCGGCCAGCGGTATCGCCAGCTCCCTGGACATCTTCTACAAGCGCGACTTCTAACCCCGTCTGCCATCCCCCCGCTCCTGTCAGTCAGGAGCGGGTGCTGGCGGCTGGCCGCTGATCAGCAAAATACAAAGCAAGCTAATAATTGTTTTGACATTCGCTGCCTAGGCAGTAACATCTCGACACACACTCTCTGCCTAGGCAGCTATTTGGTGGCCAGATGAAGCACTTCACTCCGGAAAATTTCCTCCATTGCCATCTCGGATTACTGCTGGGCCGCGCCGCCTTGCTCAAGGACCGGATCATCGACACCCACATGGAACCCCACGGCATCACCGCGGCGCAGTTCAAGGTGTTGATCATCATGGCCCAGTTCGGCGTCGACACCCCGGCGGAGCTGTGCCGCTACCTGTCCCTGGACAGCGGTTCGATGACCCGCATGCTCGATCGGCTGGAGCAGAAGGGCTTCCTGGCTCGCAAACGTTCCGAAGGCGATCGGCGCCAGGTGCAACTGGTGCTCACCGTGGACGGGCAGGCGCTCGCCGATCGCTTGCCGTACATCGGCGCCGAGGCGATGAACGAGCTGGCCGGCGCCATCAGTGCCCAAGAGCTGGACACCCTGGAACAGATCCTCAAGAAAATTTTGCTGGCGGCCGGTGACCCGATCACCGTGCTGCGGGTAGGTGATAAATGAGCAGTAAAACCTTGCGTAACCGAGCCAGCCTGGTGCTGTTAGCCATGAGCCTGGCCGGTTGTGCCAGCTACAGCGGCCTGACCACTGAAGGCCAGAACCTGGAGGCCAACAGCCTCAAGGCCGGGCAGTCCCTGAGCGGCGTGACCCTGTCGCCGGCGGCCTGGCCGAAAAGCGACTGGTGGAAAAGCCTGGGCGACCCGCAGTTGGATGGCCTGATCCAGGAAGCCCTGCGTGACAGCCCGGACATGCAGATCGCCAGCGCCCGCGCCCACCAGGCCAGCGCCGCGGCCTATGCCGCCGACGCTTCGCGGATGCCGACCCTGGATGCCAGCGGCAGTGTCAGCCGTTCGCGCCTGGCCCGTGACCAGGACCCGCTGGGGCAGGGCGGGGCCTACAGCACCCTGCGCAGCCTGGGCGTGGACTTCAACTACACCTTCGACCTCTGGGGTGGCCAGCGTGCCACCTGGGAAGCCGCTTTGGGCCAAGCCCGTGCCGCCGAGGTCGATCGCCAGGCCGCCCAGCTGACGTTGGCTGCCGACGTGGCCCGAGCCTACAGCGACCTGGGCCAGGCCCACATCCTCCACGACCTGGCCCAGGAAGACCTGAAGCGCACCCGGCAGATGCTCGATTTGAGCCGCCGTCGCCTGCAGTCCGGAATCGACAGCCAGTACCAGTACCAGCAGACCGAAAGCCTGGAAGCCAGTGCCCAGGCCAGCCTGATCGATACCGAGAAAAAGCTGCAGAGCGCGAGCATCGCCTTGGCCGTACTGCTGGGCAAAGGCCCGGATCGCAGCCATGACATCGCCCGTCCCAAAGTCCTGCAAGCCAGTGCCGTGGCCCTGCCAGCGGTGTTGCCGGCCGAACTGCTGGGGCGCCGGCCAGACCTGATCGCCGCCCGCTGGCGTGTGGAGGCGGCGAGCAAGAACATCGCCGCCGGCAAGACCCGCTTCTACCCCAACCTCAACCTGAGTGCCGCCGCCGGCACCCAGTCGTTGCTCGGGGATGCGCTGTTCGGGTCCGCCAGTCGCTTCTTCAATATCGCGCCGACCGTGTCGTTGCCGATCTTCGACGGCGGGCGCCTGCGGGCTGACCTGGATGCTCGTGACGCCGACTACGACCTGGCGGTGGCGCAGTACAACAAGAGCCTGGTCAGTGCGCTGGGGGATATCAGCGACACCCTCGGCCAGTTGCGTGACACCGGTCGGCAGATCGCCGCCCAGCAACACGCCACCGACATCGCCCAGGACTCCTACAACACCGTGGTCCAGCGTTTCGGCTCGGGCATTGGTAACTATCTGGACGTGCTGAGCATCGAGCAGCAACTGCTGCAGGCCCAGCGCCAGCTGGCGACCTTGAATGCCCTGCAAATCGATTTGTCGATCCAATTGATGCAGGCGTTGGGGGGTGGCTTCGAGCCCGGCAACCTGGCTTCGGCCACCCCGACCGCCGCCACGCAGACTGAATAATTAGAGGGAATTGTCATGGCCACTGCCGACACTCAAACAGCTGAAAACACCCAGGACGCAGGCAATTCGCGCAAGCGCAAAGTCATGTTGCTGGGGCTGGCGCTGATCGTCATCCTCGGTGGCGTGGGCGTGTTCGCCTGGCACGAGCTTTACGGGCGCTGGAATGAAAGCACTGACGATGCCTACGTCAACGGCAACGTGGTGGAGATCACCCCACTGGTCACTGGCACCGTGGTCAGCATCGGCGCCGACGACGGCGACCTGGTGCATGAAGGCCAGGTGCTGATCAATTTCGACCCCAACGATGCCCAGGTCGGCCTGCAAAGTGCCGAGGCCAATCTGGCCCGCACCGTGCGCCAGGTCCGTGGCCTGTACAGCAACGTCGATGGCATGCGCGCCCAGGTGGCGGCGCAGAAGGCCGAAGTGCAGAAAGCCCGGGACAACTTCAATCGCCGTAAGAACTTGGCGGCCAGCGGGGCGATTTCCCAGGAAGAACTCTCCCACGCTCGCGACGACCTGACCTCGGCGCAGAACGCCCTGGCCAATGCCCAGCAGCAACTCAACACCACCAATGCCTTGGTGGACGATACCGTGGTGTCGTCCCACCCGGATGTGCAGGCCGCCGCCGCGCAACTGCGCCAGGCTTACCTGACCAACGCCCGCAGCACCTTGATCGCCCCGGTGACCGGTTACGTGGCCAAGCGCACCGTACAACTGGGCCAGCGAGTCCAGCCGGGCACCGCGCTGATGGCGGTGATTCCCCTGGACCAACTGTGGATCGACGCCAACTTCAAGGAAACCCAGCTGCGTGACATGCGCATCGGCCAGCCGGTGGACATCGAAGCCGACATCTACGGCAGCGACGTGAAGTACAGCGGCACCATCGACAGCCTGGGCGCGGGTACCGGCAGTGCCTTTGCCTTGCTGCCGGCGCAGAACGCCACCGGCAACTGGATCAAGATCGTGCAACGGGTGCCGGTGCGCGTGCACATCAATGCCGAAGAACTGGCCAAGCACCCGTTGCGAGTGGGGCTGTCGACGCAGGTCAGCGTCAACCTGCGCGACCAGAGTGGCCCGGTACTGGCCCAGCAGCCGCCGCAGAAGGCGTCCTTCAGCACCAACGTCTACGACCGTCAGTTGGGTGAAGCGGATGCCCTGATCACTCGCTTGATCCACGACAACAGCGCTGCCATCGGCAAGACCGCCCAGCGCTGATTCGCCGATCCGCCTGCTGCGGCCCTGGTGGTCGCAGCACCTGCCTCGTTTCCAAGGATTTGCGATGAGCAATAACGCCTCTTTCACGCCGCCCAGCCTGTTGCTCAGCACCATCGGCCTGTCGCTGGCGACCTTTATGCAGGTGCTCGACACCACCATCGCCAACGTGGCCTTGCCGACCATTTCCGGCAACCTGGGGGTGAGTTCCGAGCAGGGCACCTGGGTCATCACCTCGTTTGCCGTGAGCAACGCCATCGCCTTGCCCCTGACCGGTTGGCTCAGCCGACGTTTCGGCGAGGTGAAGCTGTTTATCTGGGCCACCATCCTCTTCGTGCTGGCCTCGTTTCTTTGCGGTATCTCCACCTCCATGCCCGAGTTGGTGGGCTTTCGGGTGCTCCAGGGGGTGGTGGCCGGGCCGTTGTACCCGATGACCCAGACCTTGCTGATTGCCGTCTATCCACCGGCCAAAAGGGGGATGGCCCTGGCGTTGCTGGCCATGGTCACGGTGGTGGCGCCGATTGCCGGGCCGATCCTCGGCGGCTGGATTACCGACAGTTACAGCTGGCCGTGGATCTTCTTTATCAACGTGCCCATTGGTTTGTTCGCCGCCTGGGTCGTCCGTCAGCAGTTGAAAGCGCGGCCGGTGGTGACCAGTCGCCAGCCCATGGACTACATCGGCCTGCTGACCCTGATCATTGGGGTCGGGGCGCTGCAAGTGGTGCTCGACAAGGGCAATGACCTGGACTGGTTCGAGTCCAATTTCATCATCATCGGCACGCTGATCTCGGTGGTGGCCCTGGCGGTGTTCGTGATCTGGGAAATGACCGATCGCCACCCAGTGGTCAACCTGCGGCTGTTTGCCCACCGCAACTTCCGCATTGGCACCATTGTGCTGGTGGGGGGGTACGCCGGGTTCTTCGGCATCAACCTGATCCTGCCCCAGTGGTTGCAGACCCAGATGGGCTACACCGCGACCTGGGCGGGGCTGGCGGTGGCGCCGATCGGCATCCTGCCGGTAGTGATGTCACCGTTTGTCGGCAAGTACGCCCATAAGTTCGACCTGCGCCTGCTGGCCGGGCTGGCGTTCCTGGCCATCGGCCTGAGCTGCTTTATGCGCGCCGGGTTCACCAATGAAGTGGACTTCCAGCACATTGCCCTGGTGCAGCTGTTCATGGGGATTGGCGTGGCGCTGTTCTTTATGCCGACCCTGAGCATCCTGATGTCGGACTTGCCGCCCAGCCAGATTGCCGATGGCGCCGGGTTGGCGACCTTCCTGCGGACCCTGGGCGGCAGCTTTGCGGCGTCGCTGACCACCTGGATCTGGATTCGCCGGGCCGATCAGCATCATGCCTACATGAGTGAAAGCCTGAGCACTTTCGACCCAGCCACTCGCGAGGCGCTGAACAACCTGGGCGGCGCGGGCACCAAGGCCTACGCGCAGTTGGACCAGGTGCTGACCAGCCAGGCCTACATGCTGTCGACCGTGGATTACTTCACGTTGCTGGGGTGGGTGTTTATGGGCTTGATCCTGCTGGTGTGGCTGGCCAAACCGCCGTTTGCCGCCAAGGCGGGGCCGGCTTCAGGGGGGCATTGAGGGTCAATCGCCGGCAAGCCGGCTCCTACGGTCGTTAATTCGTTGTAGGAGCTGGCTTGCCAGCGAAGGCGTCCGTTCAGGGCGAGCCAGGCAACGCCAGTTGCGTTGGTACGAAGTCGAACGCTGCCAGGTGAAAGCCTTGTTCATCCACCTGCAACGCCCAGCCTTGTCGATCCCAGTCTCCCAGCACAATGCGCTTGGAGGCGTGTTCACCGACTTGCAACTTGTGGATGGCGGGGCGGTGAGTGTGGCCGTGCACCAGGGTGCGCACGCCGAACTCACGCATCACCCGCGGCACTTCGTCCGGGGTCACATCGACGATGTCGTTGGCCTTCATCCGCGTTTGCGAGCGGCTTTCATTGCGCAGCTTGCGCGCCAGCTTGTGCCGGGTGCGCAGGGGCAGATGGCGCAGCACCCACAACGTCAGCGGGTTGCGCAGGTAGCGACGCAGGCGCATGTAGCCTTCATCACGGGTGCACAGGCTGTCGCCGTGCATCAGCAACACCGGTTCGCCGTAGAAGTCGACGACGCTCGGGTCTTTGAGCAGAGTGGCGCCCGCGGCCTTGCAAAAGGCCTTGCCGAGCATGAAGTCGCGATTGCCATGCATGAGGAATATCGGCGTGCCGCTATCGCTCAGATCCCGCAATGCCTGGCAAATGGAAAGCTGGTAGGGGGTCATGGCGTCGTCGCCGATCCACACCTCGAAGAAGTCCCCGAGTATGTACAGCGCCTCTGCCTCGCGGGCTCGCCCGCCGAGTAAATCCAGAAACGCCCGGGTAATGTCCGGGCGCTCCTCTTCCAGATGCAAATCTGAAATCAGCAATATCACTCAATGATCTCGGCTTTCTCGATGATCACGTCTTCTGCTGGTACGTCCTGGTGGCCGGACTTCATGGTGGTGGCCACGCCTTTGATCTTGTCGACCACTTCGTTGCCGGCAACCACTTTGCCGAACACCGCGTAGCCCCAACCCTGAACGGTCTTGCCGCTGTGGTTGAGGAAGCTGTTGTCAGCCACGTTGATGAAGAACTGGGCGGAGGCCGAATGCGGCTCCATGGTGCGGGCCATGGCCACGGTGTACTTGTCGTTGGAAAGACCGTTGTCGGCTTCGTTCTGGATGCTTGGACGCTTGTCTTTCTTTTCTTTCATGCCTGGTTCGAAACCGCCGCCCTGGATCATGAAGTTACCGATCACCCGGTGGAATACGGTGTTTTCGTAGTGGCCGGCCTTAACGTATTCAACGAAGTTGGCCACGGTGACCGGGGCTTTCTCGGCGTTCAGTTCCAGCACGATCTCGCCGTGGTTGGTGGTCAGTTTGACTTGGGTCATGGTCATTACTCATTCAAGGAATTCGTGGGTTTCGGGGCGCGGATGCCGCCTGCGGGCCCGAACCGGTTTGGCGCATAGCGGCCAAGGTGCGCAGTTTAGCGTGACAGCTGTGAAATTCGAGGCTGTTTTTTCAATTGAGTTGCATTAATAAGGGCAGTTTTGGCAGCGGTGCTGTCAGGCGCTTGACAGCATCGGCTATGATAGCCGTTTTGATTTATCAGGCCGCACCTGGCCGCGCACTTGTACGTTCAAGGATCCTATGAGCAAGCCCACTGTCGACCCTACCTCGAATTCCAAGACTGGACCGGCCGTGCCGGTCAACTTCCTGCGCCCGATTATCCAGGCGGACCTGGACTCGGGTAAGCACACACAGATCGTGACCCGCTTCCCCCCTGAACCCAACGGCTACCTGCACATCGGCCACGCCAAGTCGATCTGTGTGAACTTCGGCCTGGCCCAGGAATTCGGCGGTGTCACGCACCTGCGTTTCGACGACACCAACCCGGCCAAGGAAGACCAGGAATACATCGACGCCATCGAAAGCGACGTCAAGTGGTTGGGCTTCGAATGGTCCGGTGAAGTGCGCTATGCCTCGCAGTATTTCGACCAGTTGCACGACTGGGCCGTGGAACTGATCAAGGCGGGCAAGGCCTACGTCTGCGACCTGACCCCCGAGCAAGCCAAGGAATACCGCGGCAGCCTGACCGAGCCGGGCAAGAACAGCCCGTTCCGCGAGCGTTCGGTGGAAGAGAACCTGGACTGGTTCGCCCGCATGCGTGCTGGTGAGTTCCCGGACGGTGCACGGGTGCTGCGGGCCAAGATCGACATGGCCTCGCCGAACATGAACCTGCGCGACCCGATCATGTACCGTATCCGCCACGCCCATCACCACCAGACCGGTGACAAGTGGTGCATCTACCCCAACTATGACTTCACCCACGGTCAGTCGGATGCCATCGAAGGCATTACTCACTCGATCTGCACCCTGGAGTTCGAAAGCCACCGTCCGCTGTACGAGTGGTTCCTCGAGCACCTGCCAGTGCCGGCCAACCCGCGCCAGTACGAATTCAGTCGCCTGAACCTGAACTACACCATCACCAGCAAGCGCAAGCTCAAGCAACTGGTGGATGAGAAGCACGTGAATGGTTGGGACGACCCGCGCATGTCGACGCTGTCGGGCTTCCGCCGCCGCGGCTACACCCCGGCATCGATCCGTAACTTCTGCGAGATGGTTGGCACCAACCGTTCCGACGGCGTGGTCGACTACGGCATGCTGGAATTCAGCATCCGCCAGGACCTCGACGCGAATGCCCCGCGCGCCATGTGCGTGCTGCGTCCGTTGAAAGTCGTGATCACCAACTACCCGCAAGACCAGGTCGAGAACCTCGAGCTGCCGCGTCATCCGCAGAAAGAAGAACTCGGCGTGCGCAAGCTGCCGTTCGCCCGTGAAATCTACATCGACCGTGACGATTTCATGGAAGAGCCGCCAAAGGGCTACAAGCGCCTGGAGCCGAACGGCGAAGTGCGCCTGCGCGGCAGCTACGTGATCCGCGCCGACGAAGCCATCAAGGACGCCGACGGCAACATCGTCGAGCTGCGTTGCTCGTACGACCCGGATACCCTGGGCAAGAACCCTGAAGGCCGCAAGGTCAAAGGCGTGGTCCACTGGGTGCCGGCCGCTGCCAGCATCGAGTGCGAAGTGCGCCTGTACGATCGCTTGTTCCGCTCGCCGAACCCTGAAAAGGCCGAAGACAGCGCCAGTTTCCTCGACAACATCAACCCTGACTCCCTGCAAGTGCTCACTGGTTGTCGTGCCGAGCCATCGCTTGGCAACGCACAGCCGGAAGACCGTTTCCAGTTCGAGCGCGAAGGTTACTTCTGCGCGGATATCAAGGACTCGAAACCAGGTGCTCCGGTATTCAACCGTACCGTGACCCTGCGCGACTCCTGGGGTCAGTGATTCAGTCAAGGAACTAACGTGCTAACGATCTACAACACGCTCACCAAGAGCAAAGAAGTCTTCAAGCCCCTGGACGGCAACAAGGTGCGCATGTACGTGTGCGGCATGACCGTGTACGACTACTGCCACCTGGGCCACGGCCGCAGCATGGTGGCGTTCGACCTGGTGACCCGCTGGTTGCGTTTCAGCGGCTACGACTTGACCTACGTGCGCAACATCACCGACATCGACGACAAGATCATCAATCGGGCCAACGAGAACGGTGAAGCGTTCGAAGCGCTGACCGAGCGCATGATCGCGGCGATGCACGAGGACGAAGCCCGGCTGAACATCAAGAAGCCGGACATGGAGCCTCGTGCCACCGACCATATCCCCGGCATGCACGCAATGATCCAGACCCTGATCGACAAGGGTTACGCCTACGCCCCGGGCAACGGCGACGTGTATTACCGCGTCGGCAAGTTCATGGGCTACGGCAAGCTGTCGCGCAAGAAGATCGAAGACCTGCGCATCGGCGCGCGGATCGAAGTCGACGAGTCCAAGCAGGACCCGCTGGACTTCGTGCTGTGGAAAGCCGCCAAGCCGGGCGAGCCGAGCTGGGCGTCGCCGTGGGGCGCCGGGCGTCCGGGCTGGCACATCGAATGCTCGGTGATGTCCACCTGCTGCCTGGGCGAGACCTTCGACATTCATGGCGGCGGCAGCGACCTCGAGTTTCCGCACCATGAAAACGAAATCGCCCAGAGCGAAGCCGCCACCGGCAAGACCTACGCCAATGCCTGGATGCACTGCGGCATGATTCGCATCAATGGCGAGAAGATGTCCAAGTCCTTGAACAACTTCTTCACCATCCGCGACGTGCTCGACAAGTACCACCCGGAAGTGGTGCGCTACTTGTTGGTGTCCAGCCACTACCGCAGCGCCATCAACTATTCGGAAGACAACCTCAAGGACGCCAAGGGCGCCCTGGAGCGTTTCTATCATGCGTTGAAAGGCCTGCCGAACGTGGCGCCGGCTGGCGGCGAAGCCTTTGTCGAGCGCTTCACCCAGGTGATGAACGACGACTTCGGTACGCCGGAAGCCTGCGCGGTGCTGTTCGAGATGGTGCGCGAGATCAACCGCCTGCGTGACAGCGACCTGAATGCCGCAGCCGGTCTGGCGGCGCGCTTGAAGGAACTGGCCAGCGTGCTGGGCGTGCTGCAACTGGAGGCCGATGACTTCCTCCAGGCCGGTGCCGAAGGCCGGGTCGATGGCGCCGAAGTCGAAGCGCTGATCCAGGCTCGCCTGCAAGCCCGTGCCGACAAAAACTGGGCGGAATCCGACCGTATCCGCGACCAGATCACCGCCATGGGCGTGATCCTGGAAGACGGCAAAGGTGGAACCACCTGGCGTCTGGCTGACTAACCGCAGCCACGGCTAAAAACAAAACCCGCCCCGTGCGGGTTTTTGTTTGCCCACTTGCCGGCGATGGGGCCTGTGAATATGGCGCAAGGCTCGTTGACGCCATCGCTGGCAAGCCAACTCCTA